>JAITFV010000302.1 GCA_031281115.1 Oscillospiraceae bacterium
AGCACAGGACACCGACACCCTGCAAGCCGACATCTTCACCATCAGGCACACGGCTTACCAATCGACCCGAATAGACACAGGCGCGTTCAAGAAAGAAATGCCCGATGTAGCGGCAAGGTATACCATGACATCGGAAGCGCGGCGCTTCTCGGTGGCGTAGAAATCAAAAGCCTTCATGGCGTTGAGTGTCTTCATGGGGGTGACATCATGAGCAAGAAGAAGGGCTACACGCTCACACGGGATATCCCATACGAATAATAGAGCGGCAAGGTGTGAACCCTGCCGTTAAAATTTTTTATAAATATATCAAATTTGCTATTGACACAATATAACAAATATGCTATAATAATATCACGACATGGGGGAATAATAAATGTACACAATCAAATTTTATAAGGACAGCAAGGGAAATCGCCCGATAGCAGACTACATCAAAGAACTAAGAGAAGCCGCCGCCACCGACAAAAACGCAAGGATAAACTTTAATAAAATCACCGCGTATATGGATTTACTTTGTGAGCATGGTACAAGAATCGGCGAACCCGTCACCAAGCACATAAAAGGCGATATATGGGAACTGCGCCCGCTCGACAACAGAATTTTATACGCTTATTATGAGGATAACAAATTTATTTTACTGCACCACTTCATCAAGAAAACGCAGAAGCTACCGCCGCGAGAATTAGAGCAAGCAAAGAGAAACCTTGCGGAACACATCGAAAGAGAGGGTAAATAATATGGCTACAAAGAAGAAAACCGCCTGTGAATGGCAAGAGTTAAGGAAATCCTTTAACCTCACGCCGGAGGAAGAAACCGCCATTGCTCTTGAAAAAGCTATTATAGGGGCAGTTATTGAAGCGCGGGAAAAGAGCGGACTGACACAAAAGCAGTTGTCCGACCTTTGCGGGGTTAAACAGCCTGTTATATCTCGGCTCGAAAAAGCTGTACATTCCCCGCAAATTAACAGCATGATAAAAATACTAAAGCCGCTCGGCTATACGTTTGCAATCGTGACGGACGGTTCACAGCAAATATCGGAAATTGTTTAATTGAAATCATATTGAATTTTGCTCCCCTTTTGCTCCCCTACAATGTGAAAGGGGAGCAAATAACATAAAACAATATAAAATGTTGATAACGGTAAAACGGCATAAATACAGGCGTTTGAGAGTGATATAAAATGACTTGATAAAAGAAAAACCGCGCTCCAAAACCGTAAGTTGCGGGTTCAAGTCCTGTCGCCCCTGTCGTGAAAAAGAGTGCGTTATTAAAGCAAAACCCGCTTAGACATTAAATTTAAGCGGGTTAGCGTTGAATGTCAAATGTCATTGATAGGCAAGTATCGTTTCAGCACTCATGTAATTCCCGGCGGTGTTCCCACAATTTGTTGTGTCAACAACCTCTCCCGCTGCGACAGCTACTTCCGCCTCGGGAAGTATATCTGCTTTCTTTTTTCTTGTTTTGGTTTTTGTGTTTTCGTTGTTCATGGTGATATTTCCTTTCAAAATAAAAAAATTAACGCCTGCTCATAGAGCAAGCGTTTTGGTTAATAGAATTGTTGTTATTGAAGACGTTTATGTTCTTCAAGTTTTTTAATCATTTCTTCGGCACCATTATTTATGTCATCAATGACCTGCCTTTTAGTCATGTTGTTGTGCCGTATGGAATTGTAATTGCGTATTTTACGAATATCGTCCATTGTGAAATTATCGCTTATATTAGGTATGTTCATTTTCTTCACCTCCTGTTAAGAATGTTGGTGTATAGATTAAAATGTCGCGGTATCCCTCGCTTGTTGTCACCAGCTTAACACCCTTTATTATATTATGGTTTACAATATGTGTGAAATTCCATGATACAATCACATCGCAATTTGAAACTATAGCTGAAGCGATATGCAGGCAATCATCAAAACTCTTTTTGCATAAAACTCCAAAATCTACTATTCTTTCAGCAACCGAATATATTTCTTCATTAATAACAATAAGTTTATATTCGATTTCATTGATGAAACTCATTAATGTATTAAGTTTTTCGATTTTACATTTATTTATTTCGTCAAAAACAACACCGGAAAAATATACTTCATATTTACCTTTTTTTATATCTTCCCACAGCCAAAGGGTGTCTTGCATTTTTTCGGGAGCATCTTTATGGTCTAAGTGACTTACGATAGAAGTATCTAAATAAATTTTTAATTTTTTCATATTTTCATTAAGTCCTTTCTTCACCAACGAAGAATGAAAACAACGTTTTCCCCGTTTCAGTCGTATTTTGTTTCAAACTTAAAGTTCCTCCGCTATTCATTTATTATCATTATACACAATAAAGCGAGAAAAGTCAAGTCAGAACATCTGCCGCCAAGTTGAATTAACATTGACGGTTAACCGCATCGGCGGTAAGCTCCGCCATAAAAACCTGTACGGGATTATAAACTCTACCTGTCCCCGTACATTGAACTGCACCGCGCTGTTAGCGTTAGCGGGGGCAATCGGTGCGGAATGCGTTGTGAAATTAACGCTTGCGATTGTTAATTGCCCTGCTTCAGCATTATTAAAATGCTCGTTCAGCTTAGTTCTGATTCTGTTTTGCGATGTTAATGTGCTCTGCTGCCAGCCGGGACCGGTGTTTTGTGACTTCCGGCGTAACCGTCACGAAGCGGCTGATACATATTAACGTAATTGTCAGTGGTTTCCGAAATTATAACCGCCTGAAATTTATTGCGGATATTCGCGCTGATTATATTTATACGTATAATCTCACATACTCCGAGCGTAATAATCAGCAGTACTAATACAATGCAGACAACGAACGGATAACTGACACCGTCCTTCGCGGCGAGCCTGTTAATGATTTTCTTCATTTCCACAATACCTCCGAGGTTCCCGTAGCGGTTGACGTCAGTGTTATGGGTATACTCACAAACGTGAAAAACCCGATATCCACTACTGTTGTGACCGTTACCGTAACGTCCTGTCCGATATGAATTCTGCCTGTCCTGTCCCATGCCACGTTAGGATTCAGATTCTTGATTTCATTCAGACGGTTAAGCCGCTGATTGGTTTCCGCTCCCACGCGCCCTGAGATTTCCGCCTCACGGGCAAGTTCATTCGCGTATGTATCAAGGTTCATTTTCGCAATGAATACAGGCAGCACAGCAAGTATGGTGCAAAGCACAAGCATTGCTGCAATCGTCAGTACCACGACATCTATGTAACCCTCTCCTTTCTTGGATTTTGCGCGGCGTAATAAATAATAAAATCGCCGCTTTTTCTGCCTTTTTACAAGCATAATTTCACTCCTTTCAAATGAAAAAGCAACCGCTTTTTAAGTAGCGATTGCTTTGCATGAAATATTTAATTAAAACTGCCTTGCGGATTAAATGTATTTTAATAAAAAATCCTTCGGAGACATAATAAATTTCTCTTTAGGAAAATGCTTCAAATTCCCCGTGATAAGAATTGCGCCGGACTCTTTTGCAACATCATAGAATTTACGGTCGTCTTCATCAGGCATAACGATTGAACTTTTATTCACGTTGATGTTTTTACCGAACTTAACGATTTTCAACAGTAAATTATCAACCTGAGAGGTTTTAAATCCAAAATTAGGACGTGAAAGAACAGTTTTGTATTCAATCATTATATCCTCACAAAAACAAATTTTAAACCTTCCATTCGGTATCATCTGCATTATTTTATAGGGGGTTCCGTTTTCAGACCACAACGCCGAAACCAAAACATTAGTATCAATCACTAAGTTAATCATGGACTACCCCTGCTGGTGGCTTCCGCTTTAATTTCCTTTCGAGCCGCTTTAATTTCCTCATTGATTTCAGCATCAGACATAAACCCGCGCTTTGACGCTTGACCCCTCATGTTTTCCAATAATTTTTGAAACTGCGCCTTTTCATTAAGATGAATTTGAAAAGGAATAGCTTGCTCTGCAACAGCTTGGCGAACAAAGATATTAACCGCCGTCGTCAAATTCATTCCCATAGCATTAAATAATACGTCTGCTTCCGTTTTTAGGTCACGGTCAATTTTAATGTTTAAACTTGTTAATTCTGCCATATAAGACACCTGCCTTTC
>JAITFV010000276.1 GCA_031281115.1 Oscillospiraceae bacterium
CGTTTCGCTTTTTAAGTTAAAGGGGCTTGCGCTGTTGCGACAGCGCCCGCTGCGCTCACGCAGCGGAAACCCGTTTAAATTGAAACTGTGGAACAGTTTTCAATTTAAACGATTATAAAACAAAGGAGAAATATTTTATGCAAAAGAATCAAATTCAATGTGTTCGACGCAGTGCGCAACACACAGAGTTCGGCGAGTTGGAAGTTTTAATGATTGGCGAAAAGCCATATTTTCCGGCAACCGAAAGTGCGGTAATTCTTGGCTATAAAAATCCGCACGATGCAGTGTTAAAGCACTGTAAGGGGGATGCCCTCGTAAATCGCGAGGTCATTGACAGCCTTGGGAGAAAACAAAAAGTGAAATTCATTCCCGAAGGCGATTTATACCGTCTTATTATCCGCTCCAAACTCCTCGCTGCCGAGCAGTTTGAACGGTGGGTATTCGATGAAGTCCTCCCGACAATCCGCAAGCACGGCGCATACGTCACGGACGAATTGCTCAAAAGACTTGCCGACAAAACCGATGAAGCCGATGCTCTTTTGAACGCACTGAAAAGAGAGCGGCAAAGTCGGGAATTTGTTGAAACCTTCTCGACTGCTCTTGTGCCGAAAGCGCGGTATTACGATGTAATTTTGCAATGTAAGGAAGCAATCGCTGTTTCCGTCATTGCCAAAGACTACGGCATGACCGCCGTGAAGTTCAACCGTATGCTCCGCGATGCGGAAATCCAGTATAAAATTCGCGGGACGTGGCTTCTGCGTAACAAGTACAGTAATTGCGGGTACACGGTCAGCCGGACTTATCATCTCGGTAACGGACAAACTGCGATTCACACCTACTGGACACAGCGCGGGCGTAAGTTTCTCTATGATTTTCTGAAAGAATATGACTTCCTGCCGGAAATTGAAAGGCGCGATTGTATGTCGTAGTAAATTAACTTGTTAATTTACTACTAAACTCGTGCGACCGATGTATTCATGCACTGCGAAGCCGTGGCGAAGTGGTTCTTGTCGGGTACGCTCTCGAAGAAAAGCCCGCCGAGAACTGTTCGTGGTGCGAAAAATCCGACACCGACCTGTATATGACCATGCTCAATCCGTTCGGGCGTGACGGCAGCGGTGTTTGGTGAAATGAGAAAGGAATAAAAATGGCTAAAAAATCTAAAAAGGTGCTTCCGTTGAAGCAGAACGTCCATGTGTTCAATGCTTTTGAGTATCACTTAGAGGATTTAGACTGTAAATACTGCTTGCATAAGAAAAATTGCGACAAGACAGCCTGCGAGTTTGATGATATAAGACAAGAAGCAATCGCAGACGGCAGAATCAAGCGGGAACGCCCTTTATACGATAGCCGAGATTACGCGCCTGTCAGTTGACAGGTATTTTTTTATGGGAGGAAAAAACTTATAAACGCAGATAACAACAGCAAAATCATACTTGACCTTTGCGGTGGCACAGGGTCGTGGAGCAAGCCGTACAAGGAAAACGGCTACGATGTGCGGATAATTACCCTGCCGGAGTATGATGTTTTCGAGTACGAACCGCCCGAAAATGTCTATGGTATACTCGCCGCACCCACTTGTACGCACTTTTCTTTCGCTCGGACAACAGCGAAAACACCGAGGGACTTAAAAAATTCAATGAAACTCGTTGAGCGGTGCTTGCAGATTATATGGAAATGTCAATACAAGTTGTCGAAACCGTTCGCGCTCAAGACTACATTACAATTCTGGGCGATGGAAAATCCGAGGGGCTTTTTGAAATTCTTCCTCGGCAATCCCGCGCTTGAGTTTCAACCGTGGCAATTCGGGGACGGATATATGAAGCTGACCCACTTATGGGGTAATTTCAAAATGCCGAAACAAAACACGGTTGAGTACGTCAAAACCAAGTTCGACCAATTAAATTCGCAGGATTTACCCAAACTGCCGCATGGCTACGAGTATAATTCGGCGTGTGGCTTGAATTTACGGCAAGTACGCAGAAGCATAACACCACAGGGGTTCTCGCAGGCGTTTTATGAAGCAAATAAATAATGAGAGGGGGAGTCATGCCCCCTCACTCAATGAGGTATTATATTATTCTTACGTGAGGGGGCAATTATAAGTGGATTTACAACACGATTTGGAAGCTAAGACTGAGGAAGTCGCGAAAGAAGTCGCCGGGGCGGGAAAGAAAGTGTTCGCATTTTTAGTCCAAGCCGAAGCGGAATTATTGAAAGGTACGTTTAATATCGCTACATTTATCCCGAAAAACATTCTTAGCGGACTTTGCGAGAACAGCGATGAAGTTCATCGGGGTAAGCAGTCAATGCAACAGCTTGTCGGGAGCGGCGCAAAATTAGACAACATTCCGATAAATGCAGAGAACTCAAAGGATTTTCAGAGCGTTGCCCGCAAGTACGGCATTGATTATTCGTTGAAAAAAGCTGTGGGTGGTGAAAAACCGCAGTACCTTGTGTTTTTCAAGGCGAAGGACGTAAAGGTGCTGACCGCCGCTTTTAAGGAATATTCCGCGAAAGTTGTTGAGCGCGAGGGTAAAAAGACAATCAAGGAGCGGATTAAACAGGACAGAGCCGAAGTAAAAGCGCAGAACCGCGAACGCAAGCGCGAGAAAAAGCGAGAGGAGGTTTTATAATTTGAAAATAAATAAAAAACTAATCCTCGGAACTGTGCCGTATGTCGGGATATTTATAATCGCTCTGCAAGTTATTCCGCAAATTACAGCTATGTTTTCCGACCCTCTGCCGATTGATGACTGGTTGATTGCGCTGACTGCTTCAATTATAATCAAAATTGTCGTGTATTTCAAGGGGAAAAACGCTAAGAAATACCGCCGTGGAGTGGAGTATGGCAGTGCGCGTTGGGGCTTGCCGGAGTACTGGAAGCCGTACAAAGACCCTAAGTTTTCAAACAACGTGATTTTAACGGAAACCGAGTTACTCAGCATGGAAAGCAGACCGCCGAATCCGAAACACGCACGTAATAAAAACATTCTCGTTATAGGCGGTTCGGGTTCGGGAAAGACACGGTTTTTCGTTAAACCAAATCTGCTTCAAATGCACTCATCTTACGTTGTAACCGACCCGAAGGGTAGCATTTTAATTGAGTGCGGCGAAGCACTTGTAAAGCAGGGCGGCTACGACATTAAAGTGCTGAATACCATTAACTTTTCTAAGTCAATGAAGTACAATCCGTTCGAGTATATCCGCTCTGAAAAGGACATTTTAAAACTCGTCAACACCATAATCGCCAATACAAAAGGTGACGGCGAAAAAAGTGGAGAGGATTTTTGGGTTAAGGCTGAACGCCTGTATTACTCGGCACTTATCGGGTATATATGGTATGAAGCCATTGACGAGGAAAAGAACATCATCACGCTCATCGACATGATTAACGCTTCCGAAACCCGCGAAGATGACGAAACATTTAAGAACTCGGTTGATAAAATGTTTGATGAATTTGAAGCGGAAGAACCCGACCATTTTGCTGTTCGCCAATACCGCAAGTACAAACTTGCGGCGGGCAAGACAGCTAATGGTCACGATATGAAGTTCCCTATAATATCAAGCAGCCGCGCCTTATCGAACATTCCCTCAATGAAAGTATCGAACTGGGCGTACTGCGTGTTTTCGTAGCTGCCGTCTTTTGTTTTCCATTCCATGAAACGACCTTCGTCGGCGGTAATCGTCCCCGCTTTAGTTATACCGAGGTCGCTCATTACAAGAAAAGCGTTGTAAACAAACAGCGACGGGATTTCGTGCATATAATTTTTGAGTTGGCGGTATGCTTCACTTGCATCGGTTTCCTCACGAGACGGCGATTTCAATTCAATCACAACAACGGGGATGCCATTCAAGAACACAATCACATCGGGGCGTTTTTCGCTGTTTTCGGTAATCGTCCACTGGTTGGCTACCGTGAACGTGTTGCGGTCTGTATTCTCGTAATCCACAAGTTTAACCAAAGCTGAGTCCTGCTCCTTGCCATTGAAAAAATTTACCGACACGCCGTTTTGCAAGTAGTCCATGAAGTCTTTGTTTTTCTGCTCGAATGAACCGCCCTCAAAATTCCGCAGTTTATAAACCGCCTCGTTAATTGCGGCTTCGGGGAGTTTCGGATTTATCCGCTGTAAGGCAGGCAGAAGCTCGTCGATGTAGAGAGGTTCGCTATAATCCCGCACCACATCGGGTCCGTAAGCATAAGCATAACCGAGGGTGTCGCGGAACACCTCCAGTACAGCGTTTTCAAATCTTTCTTCGGTAAACGTCATGGGAACAATACCTCCTTATGCAAGTAATTCATCTATTATTTGGTTAGCCTTGCTTTTTGCATCAACGGCAGAGAATGTATCAGATAGCGATTTCGTTAATGCGCGCCTTAGTCCGCTTATAACACTATCCTTATGATGCCAATCGATAACATCTGTAGCGGCGTTGATTTCCATTTTCAAGTGTTCAATTTCTTTTGTCTTGATAGTTGGCAAAACTTTAGAAAGAATGCCGTCAACATCAGGCGGAGCTTTTTCAAAATCGACAGGGGTTTGCGTATTCACCCGTCGCTCGTATTGCCTATACTCTTCGACAGTTCCCACGGACGGTTTAAGTTGTCCTTGTATGTATCGCATTTGATGTTCAAGTTCGGGGAACAATGTTGCTTCATTAACATTGAAAAAATCTAACTCTTCTCGAATTGCGTTTTTGTCTTTGGAGGGAACAACGAAACGCCCTTCAAACTCTTTTTCGAGGTTCATTTTTGCTTTAGAGAGAATGGAGGTTTTTGTTTCGCTAACAGGATTGATGTTTACTGCCGGGGCTATTAAAAACGCGCCCCGTTGCTGTATCAATCGCACATTGCTATTTGCGGATACGATAAAGCTGTTAGTCTGTAAAATCCGTATTATTTCAGAATATTCGTCATCGACTAAGCGTTTATATTCCGATTCCGTTATTACATCATTTTCTCGCAAATACAGGCAAAACTGTTTCAACGACATACTTTTACCAAATTCTACAAACGGAACGGCTAAAGCTATTTTTATCTGCACATCTTGCAACGAACACCCGTTTACGAGACGATAAAAAACCACGCCGTCATGTTCTTGATGCGTATACTGCCCGTTTTTATTTTTCATGTACTCACACGAATATTCGGTTGCGAAATATAAAGCCACAAGTGGATTCAATGTAACATCCAATAAACGAGTTCCCAATCCATAATGCTGTAATTTCGTGAGTATTTCAAAGTTGTTAATGCGGTCGCACTTCCCACGTCGAATTTTTTTGACCACGAAAAAACCACTGCTCGGCATAAAGGGCAGGATTATCACGCCGCATAGCGGAAATAGTGTCTACAAACGACTTGACCGATGTTATTTTCTTTTCTTGGCTTTCGGTGGCCATTGCGTGATTCCTCCTTTCTTTCGAGTGCGGTAAATCATCATTTAGAGCAGATGGCGCAGGCTATTTTCAAGTCATGGTTCGTGGACTTCGAGCCTTTCGTGAATGGCGACTTCATTGACAGTGAACTCGGTGAAATCCCTGTGGGATGGCGTATCGGCACTCTTGATGAATGTATGGACTTTTTCAATGGCTACGCTTTCAAAAGCAACGAACTTCTTAATGTCGAAGAAGACGACTGTTACCACATTTTTAAGATGGGACACATCCAAAAAGGCGGCGGTTTCAACGCTAACGGCA
>JAITFV010000053.1 GCA_031281115.1 Oscillospiraceae bacterium
ACTGTTCCACAGTTTCAATTTAAACGGGTTTCCGCTGCGTGAGCGCAGCGGGCGCTGTCGCAACAGCGCAAGCCCCTTTAGCTTAAAAAGCGAAACGCTTTTTAAGCTAAAGGACTATAATTATTTTTTAAATCGTTTCAATTTAAAGGGATATGATGACGAAAATAGCCTCATGGAGGTACACCTGTCCCAACACCTGCCTCAAGAACGCGCCCGGACAGATTTTTCAATTTCTCCGAGTAATATTCTATGTCTCCGTTAATAGAGTAACCAATAGGTTTTGTATGTTCATATAACATTGTGCTTAATTTTCCATATTCATTAAACATTCTTAACCTCCAAATTTCGCACAAGGTGATTCCGAAAAGACAGGCGGTTATCCATTTCTAAAACGGATAACAGTATAAGAAGAACCATTAATTGTAAAACAGCTTTACGAGCGTGTTTAAGCCCACAATTGTTGATTTGTAAGTTTTAAATTTTTCAACAATTGTGGGGTTTCATTATCATCCTACGTGTCAATTTTTCTCATTCTGCGTGTCAAGCAACACTTTTTGATTCATTCAAACGTCAACAAGATTTGCTATATATAGAGCCCCCTAAAATAATCAGCCGTTATCATAGACTGCGCCCGCTTGAAGCGTTATACCCGAGGCGCGCATCAGCTCTGAAACAGTGACAAGCTGATACCCGCGGCAAATAAGCTCCGGAACCGCCCGCTCCATCGCGGCGGCAGTAGAAGCATACATATCGTGGCTGAGGATAATTGCGCGGTCGTGCATATTTGAGATAATTCTGCTGTATATTATGTCTGCATCTTTACAGTCCCAGTCAAGCGGGTCAACCGACCAATTTATAATCGCACAGCCCAGTTCGGCAGAAACGCGCTTTAAATCGCTGCTTACCGCTCCGTAGGGAGGGCGGTATATTTTCGGGAAAGTGCCTGTGATTTTTTTAAGCGCGTTGCCGGTATCGTTTAGTTCCAAACGGATTTCATCAGGACACAGCTTTGATAAATCGCGGTGCGTCCAAGAGTGTCCGACTACCTCGCTGCCCATACCGAGCGCACGTTTAATCGTATCTTCTCCCGATTTAATTAAATTCCCGACTACGAAAAACGTCGCTCGAGCCGAATGTTTTTCAAGCGTATCTAAAATTAATTCAGTATAAGGGCTCGGCCCGTCATCAAAGGTAAGTGCCGCAAGCGGCTTTGAAGGGTCTATGTTCATATTTTTCACTTCCTTATGTTTTATTACCCCACCAACTAATACTGTTTCTAAACAAACTTTGTTTGTTTAGAAACAGGGATTGCGCTGCTGCGACAGCGCGAAACCCTGTTGTCCATTTAAGAAATGGACAGCAGTATTACATACATTGTATCATAATTCTGTCTCTAATGCAATAATTTCCAATGTAAATTTTTGCGCCTGCTTGCAATTTAAGTCGAAATATGTTATGATGGATAAACAGACAACTCCGCCAACCTCACTCATGACAGATTTTCGGCGCCTTTTCCGCCGCTTTAGCGGTGGAAAAAGACAGGTGAAAATATCGGGTGTTAGGTGCGTGGGTAATAAAAAGCAGGAAAGGAAACGGATTATGAGAGGACGCAGTGTACTCAGAACAGCGATTCTTATTATAATAGATATGTTTCTGTTGATAGGCTCCTGGTGCCTTGCCGTGTACATAGCATCATATTTTTTCATACATCGTAATTCGCATTTTGATGCTGTTTTAGAAGCTGTTATTAAATACGGTTATTTATGGCAAATATACGCCTTGGCAGCGTTTTGGTTAGCAGGTGTTTATCGCAGCCTGTGGCAGCATACGGGAATCGGAATGATTCTGCGTCTGACATTTGCGGTGATGGCTTGTAATTTTGGTGTTTACGTCACGCTCCGGTTCATAGACGGCATCAGCTGGACGAACCCTGCCGTCAGTATGCTTGCCTTCTTTTTTATGCTCACTTTTTCGGGCGGAATACGTGTTTACGTTCCTGTATCGCGTGAAATCCGCCGCTGGTGGCGGCGCCTGCGAGGGAAAATAAATATGGGGCGCACGGAGCCGATTCGTGTGCTGATGATTGGCGCGGGTGAATTTGCTTCGACAATGCTGCTAAACTTGAACAGACACACCGGGGACAGCCGTAAACGCCGCGTTTTTTCAATCGTAGATAAAAACGTTCACAAACATGGTTATCAGCTGCACGGAATTCCGGTAGAAGGCGATGATACACGGATTCCCGCATTGGTGGATAAATATAACATAGAAGAAGTTTTAATCGCGGTTCCTTCTGTTTCAAACGAGGTTCTGCGGGAGATTGTAAAATATATTCCCACGGGACGCTGTAAGGTGCGGGTTATGAAGCCGTTCGCCAAGCAGACAGCCGCGCCGGAGGAAACGCTGAAAGATTTGGAAATAAGCGACCTTTTGGGAAGACCTGAAACCATACTTGACACGGAGGGTATTTCTGCGTGGATTAAGGGTGGCACAGTTATGGTTACCGGCGGCGGCGGCTCTATAGGCTCAGAACTATGCCGGCAAATTTTGTCATTTGAACCCGCAAAAATTATAATTCTTGACATCTCTGAGAATAATGCTTATAATTTACAACAGGAAATGTTTGCTGTTCATGGGCAAGCTGCTGAAGAAACAATTGAAGTTCGTATAGGTTCGGTATTAGACGAAGAGCGGATTAATCAGGTTTTGGAAGAGTTTAAACCATCGGTTGTATTCCATGCAGCTGCGTTCAAGCACGTACCTCTTATGGAAGAGTGTCCGGCGCTTGCTATTGAAAACAACGTAATCGGCACCCGCACAATGGGGCTTGCTGCGATTAAACACAGGGTTAAACGATTTGTGTTTGTTTCCACGGACAAGGCGGTCAACCCGACTAATGTTATGGGTGCAAGCAAGCGCATATCGGAGCTTGTAATCGGGTCGCTCAATGCTCATGAATCCACAGAATTCGTGGCGGTACGCTTCGGTAACGTGCTCGGCTCGAACGGCAGCGTTGTGCCGTTGTTCCAGCGGCAGATTGAAATGGGGGGACCCGTGAAGGTGACGCACCCCGACATTATCCGTTACTTCATGACAATTCCCGAGGCGGCGCGGTTAGTTATTCAAGCAGGTGCAATCGCGAAGGGCGGCGAGATTTTTATATTAGATATGGGCGACCCTGTAAAAATAACAGACTTAGCGGAGAACCTTATTCGTGTTGCGGGATTTATACCGGGCGTGGATATAAAAATAGAATTTACCGGGCTGCGTCCGGGAGAAAAATTGTTTGAAGAACTTCTGCTTGACGGGGAAGGTATCGAGAAAACCGAGAATGACAAAATTTATGTAGCACAGCCGGCGGCAATGACGGCAAGCCTTGAGCGGGAAATAGCAGATGATTTTTACAAATGTACAGACAAAAAAAGCATAATGGAGTTAATTCATAAATACGTGCCGGAGTATAGCCAGTTAAGTTAAAAACGCTAAAGCGTTTTTAACCCGCGGCGTATACGCCGCGAACCGCCAAAGGCGGCTTGACTTGACTGCATAGCTGATTGTCCGTGCTGATGGCACGGCGG
>JAITFV010000057.1 GCA_031281115.1 Oscillospiraceae bacterium
CCAAACTTCGCCTATATTGCCGACAAAATTGAAATAAATTTCAATTCGCTGTAACCGCTTGCCAGTGCTTCTGTCGGGGGCATGAACCTCAATTCGCTCTACAAGTTCGTTAAGCATGACAACGGAAAGTTCGGTGATTTTGGTATACTTGCGGACAACCGACAAGAAATTATCGGTTTTCATGCGTTCCCCCTGTTGTGCTTGGAGGTGTGTCTTGAGGGCATGGGCTTTCGCCGCCACCTCTTTCTGTTCCGCCTCATAGCCTTGCGACAACTTAACAAACCGCTCGTCCGAGAGTATGCCTGTTACGTTCTTCTCGAAAAGTTCCGCGATTATATCGTCAAGTTCCACTATGCGTTTTTCCGCAAGGGCTAAGGCTTTTTTGTCGGATGTTAAATCCTTTTGGACTTTCACTTCGTTCTGTGCTTGCAACTTTTGGACAAGTTCGTCCTCATGTTCAGCCGCATAAGCCGTTACCCTTTGGAGATACGTCAAGATTGCTTGTTCCAAAACTACCCGCCTAATATAGTGCGATGAATCGCACAGTTTCTTTTTTCGGGCAAAACCGGAACAAGTGTAAGCATCTTTTGACGGCGGAATGCAGTTCCCACAAGAAAGAATCATGTTGGTTTTGCAATCCGCACAGCGACAAAGCCCCTGAAAGAGGTTTACCCGCCCGCTGAAACTCGGTCGCTTTTTAGTTGCACGGAGTTGTTGAACTGTATTAAACACGTCCTCCTCGATAATTGCAGGGTGCTTGTTTTCGAGAATTACGTGCTTGTCGGGGTCATTGAACAATCGTTTTCGGTGCTTAAAAGACTTTTGATAAGTCTTAAAGTTAATGATGTGTCCAAGATATTCCCGCCGTGATAAAATACTGCTGACAGTGGTGTGTCCCCAATCGTAAGGGTCAAAAACCCTTTCAGTTTTGCGGATTCCTTTTCGTGCGGCATGAACAATAGGCACTACTACTTGATTTTTGCAGAGTAGTCTTGCTATCTCGTTCGCACCTTTCCCCTCCATGCACCAACGGAAAATCTGGCGGACAACTTCGGCGGCTTCCTCGTCAACAACCCACAATTTGGTTTCGGGGTCTTTGATGTAGCCGTACGGCGGGTAACTACTGAGAGGTAAACCGCCTTTTGTTCCCTTGTAGTCAAAATACTCCTTAATCTTCCTACTCGTTTCACGAGGGTTTCGTTGGTGCTTTCTTTGTATTTTCCGGTGATAATATATGTAGTAGAGCCGATTTTAAGCTCCATTGTTCCCGCCTCAACACAAGGCTTGACTTTCGGAGTATTTTGTTTAATCTCATTCATACAATCTTGTCCTTTCAAAATGTTTCAATTAAATGTATATGTATTTACTGTTTGTCCGTATTACAGCAAGAAATAAGCGTGGTTAATCCGTCCGCAACAGCGACAACGAACAAATCAGCATACTTGAACAACATTCATTGCCTGAAGAGTTGATTGAATTTATGAATGCAGATGATTTCCCTGAAAAGCTGAAAATGTTACACTCACCGAAAAGCCGCATTGCAACACAAAAAAACGGCTTTATAGTCGTTTCGTTAAAACAACGTGGTTTACAAGAATACGGTGCAGACCCTGAAACTAAAATCCAATGGGACTTTGCTTTAGAGGCTTCTTCAAACACGTCTAACAGAGTGATTGCGGTTGTAGCACAAGTATTATTTTTCGGTGGAATATTCACAGTTTTCGGATTGCTCTTTTGGTGGTTGTTTACTTAATACGTTCTTTTTCGCCACGCTTGTGAATATACATAAAAAGCAATAATAAGCAGTGGCAGAGCGGACAAAGTAGGTTTAAGTGTCGCACGACATAAACTATAACAAAAGGCAAAACATGAATAAAAACATCAATCTCGGCAAAATAACAATAACCGAAAAAGTTTGCAAAATCACGCTTATATTGCAAATACAAGGTTCGCTCAGCCGTCGACGAGGAACGAGTCGCTAACGGCGTGCGGTTCTTATTATCGCAAACATTTTAGAGTGAGGAGCGGTGTTTTTTGAGATGAGATTAGTAGAGCGTGATTACACCATACTCCGCGAACTCGAACGCTGGCGGTTCGCCCTAAGCCGACAAATCCGCTTGTTGTGCGGGTTTCCGAGCCAACGAACGTGCGACCGCCGTCTTAAACTCTTGATTGAAAACGGCTACATAGACCGCAAACATATTCTTTATGGAGTTCCGTCATTGTACACAACAACGCATAAAGGGCGACAACTGATTGGAATTTCGGGGAAGTCGGACAAGATTAAAGTGGAGCAAATCACCCATGATATAGCGGTTGTTGACACGGTGATTTATTTTCACTTTGATTATGGTGTGAAATTAGATAAAATCATAACCGAAAAAGAATTACATAAACAAGATGGATTCGGAACTCGAAAACACCAACCCGATTTTGTCAGGATTTTTGATGTTGGCGATACTAAACATTGTATAGAGGTAGAGCTTACGGCAAAAAGCAAGGAACGAATGTTGAAGATTATGCAGGACAATTTTGAAAACTATTATATACAGTTTTGGGTCGTGCCACGTTCACAATCGAAAATCCGCACAATCTTGGAGGAAAACGCAAATACATATCCAAACATAGAAGTTATAGCGTTGGAAACAATAGCAGATTTTGTAAAGAAAGCAGGGGCAAACAATGGAGAATGACGGCACTTTTCTTGGAATGAACGGCGGGCGGCGGGTTTACACTCCCGACAACGCTAAACATATTTTTGTTGCCGGAACAACAGGGAGCGGGAAAACCGTAGCACTCGGAAATTACATAAAGCGGGCGTTGGATTGTAACTACCCGCTACTTTTGGTTGACGGCAAGGGCGATGTCGGAGAGGGTTCAATGCTTGATATTGTGCGGAAACTCAACCCTCCTAACCGCAAGTTGTATATTGTAAATCTCACCAATCCGCAGCAATCAGATTATTATAATCCTTTTCGAGAAACCGCACCAACTATAGCAAAAGATATGCTCGTCAATCTTACGAATTGGACGGAGGAACATTACAAACTTAACGCAGAGCGTTATCTGCAACGGCTTGTAATGCTTTTGTGTAAAGCGGAAATGCCATTGTCTCTGAAAAATATTGTGCGGAATATGTCCGCTAACAGGTTCACGGAATTGTCGGCGGAGCTTCTGAAAACAGAGAAAATAGACAAAGACGACCACCTTGACAATATAGAAATAGTCAAGACTTCGGGCAAGGTTTCGGAGAACTCTGTTGCACGATTTTCACTAATCGCAGAGAGTGAAATAGGACACATATTCGCCGAAAACGGCATAGACATTTATTCGGCATTGCGTGAACGTGCGACAATTATTTTTGTGCTAAACCCGCTAATCTACCCGGGATTATCACCGCTACTCGGACGGCTTGAAACCTACCAAGAAGAGGAGCGATTGCGACCGCTTTTTAATGAAGTTTATGCAAAAGCAAAACAAAATAACCCTGAACTTGCCGATTATAATATCGACATTTATATCATGGATTCAATGGCGGTGAACGCTTGTGCGGTGGGGCTGCGGACTGTTGCGGTAACAAAAGGAGCGGTGAAAACTTTTTCAGATGAGCAGTTAAAGGCGATTATTGCACACGAAATTGCACATATTTTACACGCTGATACATTCGCAAAAATCAAAATTATGATAGGCAACGGAATTTTTACACTTTGTATTTTAACCGCAAAGTTAGTATGGTGGTTAATCGGCAGAGTGCCTGCGTTCAGAACCCCAATGAACAACGTGTCAATGATTTTTGATTTTATTGTAATGGTGTTCCTTTTTCCAATGCAGATTGCTATGGCAGTCAACGACCGTTACGCCGAAAATTTGGCGGACAACTACGCCTTTGAAATTGGCTACGGCGAGGGTATGGTCGAGGCTTTGTACTTGCTCGAAGAAATGTCTTTGCAGGGCGGAGGCAGTATTATAGAGAAAATGTTAGCTTCACACCCGCGTGTTACTTACAGAATTATGTTGGCAGAAAATCGGCTCGGTATCTGTTGGAAAGAAGACTAAACAAAAAGCAAAAATGTGTCCGAATTGGACACATTTTTTTAGTCGCAAATTTCTTTAATAGAAACTTTTGTAAAGATAACTGTGTTTTTGGAATTCTGCCCAGTCGTGCTTTAACCGCTCTAATTTTTCCTCAAAATTATTGTCTTGGTTTTCTTCATCTGATAAATCGACAAATTCAACGCTATTTTCCACCAAAAACTCATATAATTCCAGTAATTCTTGATAAAATATCGTGCGTAACAGTCTATTGTCGGCAGGAACAATAACGGAGCATATTTTCCCATTTTCGACATCTGCCAACAATCGCTTGATTTTAGGGCGGTCGAGCGTTTTTCCCGAATATCCGTTGTCTATGTAAAACTTGTATTTTCTTATGTCGTTATCTTTTGCATATTTGATACACTTGTCTTTTTGAATCTTTATTTGCTTGCAGTTTTTTCTTGCACTCCGCAAGTAAAAAGCAGGGATTCTTTTGTTTGGTTGTGCTTTCATTTGTAGTTTATGCCTTTCTCTGCCAGTTTCTTTTTCAAGTCTTCATAGCACTCACTGTAGCCATATTCGCCGTCTTCTTTCATGTCATCAGCAGAATTGCCGAAAAGAGCAGACATTATTAAATCAACTTGTTGCGGAGTTAGGTGTAGTATTATTTTAGTTGGTTTGGTTTTCATTAAATTCCTTATTATTTTAATTAATATCTGTTATTCGATTTTTTTCAAGCCCGTTGGCTTGGACTTGGATAAGGCGGCTCGTAAGCCGCCCGATTAGAGATTATTTGAGATGTTGCTTTTCTTATTTTAGTTAGGATTTCGCAAACATATTTTATAGGCTTTCGGCTTT
>JAITFV010000165.1 GCA_031281115.1 Oscillospiraceae bacterium
GAACCGCCAAAGGCGGCTTGACTTGACTGCATAGCTGATTGTCCGTGCTGATGGCACGGCGGCAAGCGCCGCTTGCCGAGAAAACACTTTAGTGTTTTCAATTTAATCAGCTATATAAAAGATATGAAAACAAAAACAGATATATACTCGGCTGCCGACCTTTCCGAAAGCAAATAATTTTTTTGGTTTTAATTTACTTCCAAATAATTCCCCAAAAATACAAAGCTGTGATTGCTTTCGGATAAATCCGCTAATAGTGCGCGAACCCGCTCATCTACTACCGAACCCTCGAAGTCAAAATAAAACATGAAAGAGAAATCTTTCCCTTGAATCGGACGGCTTTCAAGCTTGTTTAAATTCAGTCCCAGCGCGGCGAAACGCCCCACCAAACGATATAAACTCCCCGGTTCATGCGGCAGAGAAAGCATCAGACTTATGCGGTTTGAACCGGGGTAAATCTCGGTTTTTTTTGAAATGCAAATGAATCGCGTGTAATTATTATCGCTGTTTTGAATACCGTCAGCGAGGACATCAAGCCCGTAATAATCGGCACAATTCGGCGAACAAACAGCCGCAATACCTCTATCTGCAGACTTCGCAGCGTATTCTGCGGCGGCGGCGGTGTTCTCGAACGCTGTGGTTTTTACGTTTTTGAGAGTTTTCAGGAACTCGCCGCACTGCCCGAGCGCGGGGTCAATAGAAAGCACTTCGGTGATTTCTTCAAGCTTGACGCCCTTTTTCGCGAGCAGAGCATGATGAATATGCATACGAATACTGCGCACAATATTGAAATTCTTCGTTCTCATTAAATCATAAACTTCACCCACAGAGCCGTATGAACTGTTCTCAAGCGGCAGAATCCCGTAAGCGCAAAGTTCGCTTTCGACAGCTTTAAAAACGTGTTCAAACTCGGAAAAAAACATCACATTTGCGATGGGAAAAAGGCGGTTGCATGCCTGCTGTGAGAACGCGCCCTCAACACCTTGACACGCGACTGTCGCTTTACGCGGGAAGAGCGCGGGTGTGTCTGCGAGAGCTGATGAAATGCGCTCGGACAGCGCGTTTTTACTGTTCAAAAATGCGCTTTGAAATGCACGACTTGAATCGAAAACCGCCCCGAAAATAAGGCGTAAATAATCCTCGTTTTCACCCTCGCAGACGCGGTTCAAAATCTCCATTTCCCGCTTCCTGTCGGCGATTCCGACACCGGATTGCTTCTTGTACTCGGCAATATTTTTTACAATTTCCATGCGCTTATTAATTAGCTCTGCTAACTGATTATCGACTGCGTCGATTTGTTTTCTGATGTTTTGTATGTTCATATTTTCATTAAGTCCTTTCTTCACCAACGAAGAATGAAAACAACGTTTTCCCCGTTTCAGTCGTATTTTGTTTCAAACTTGTTTTTTACTCCTTTAAAAGTTTCTGCGCTTTAATAATAATCGCTGTAGGTCTGTGGATTTCATCGTACATCTGCGGAGCGGCGTTTAAAATTTCAGGCATAGGCGCAGGTTCAGTAATTTGCAGTATAGTAAATTTATTTTCTGTGAGAGCATTAATAATCGCCGAAAAAGAGCGATGATAATACTGCCTTGTTTCGCTCAGCCACTTTACATTTCTCTCACCGTTTTCCAAATAATCCGACACAGGCGATGACACTTTTTTCCCGTGTTCATCGGTGTTCCACGAAGGACCTTTCAACGGAGCAGTAACCAATGGATGCTCCTGCGAAAACAATAAAATGCCGTCGTCATTCAGTATATCAAATATCTTTTTTAATAAACTCGCAAAGTCAGCAATATAGTGCATTGCCAGCGAACTGTATATAAAATCAAATTGTAAATTCAGCTCATTTATATGCTCCATATTTAATTTTTTATATTCAATATTTTTATTGTCATTCATGTTTTTTGCAGCATTTATCATGTTTTGCGATATATCTATTCCGATTACTTTTACTGCTCCCATTTGAATAAATTCCATACAATTACAACCGAAACCGCACCCCATATCAAGAATTATTTTGCCGTTTAAATCCGGTAGCAACGACTTCATTGCCGGCTGTTCAATTAAATTATTATAGCTTTCCGGTTTGTTCCTAATGCTTTTATAATTCTCAAAAAAAGCCTCGTTATCAAATATATTCTGACTCATTTTTTCACCATTTCATCCAATAACACCAGCGCGCAAACCGCCTCTGCGACAGGCACGGCGCGGATTGCGATGCATGGGTCATGTCTGCCTTCTATTTTTAATTTCACGCTTTCAAGCGTTTGTAAATTCACGCTGTCCTGCTCAAGCGCAATGCTCGGTGTCGGCTTAAGCGCAATTCTGAAAACGAGCGGCATACCTGTTGTAATCCCGCCGAGAAGTCCACCGTGATTGTTAGTTTTGGTTACAATATTACCGTTTTCCACGCAAAACGCATCGTTATTTTCGCTGCCTTTTTTTCTGCTTCCCTCAAAACCGGAGCCGAATTCCACACCCTTTACACCCGGAATTCCAAAAAGCGCGTACGACATTTTACTCTCCAATCCGAACATTCCGCCGCCGATTCCCGGTGGAATTCCTGCCGCAATACATTCAATAACACCGCCGACAGAATCACCGCTGAGATTCTTGACTACCTCGTACATTTCATCGCCTGAAACACCACCAATCTCGGTTATATGCGCATTTACAAAGATTCCGCACCTCTTTAAAATCTGTAGTGCAATCCCGCCGGCCGCGCAAATCGGCGCAGTAAGTCTGCCGGAAAAATGCCCGCCGCCTCTCATGTCTGCGTAACCCGAATATTTTATATGCGCCGTAAAATCCGCGTGTCCGGGGCGCGGAATCGCGCTCAGCTTTTCATAGTCCGGCGAACGCATATCCGTGTTTTCGATGATTATGCAAATCGGTGAACCGGTTGTTTTTCCATTATAAACACCCGATACAAACTTAGGTATATCCGCTTCTTTTCGCGGTGTCGTGTTTGCTTGCCCGGGCGCGCGTTTTGACATAAATGCGAGTAATTCTTGCTCGTTTATTTCCTCTCCGGCAGGCAATCCGTCAATCACCGCGCCAATTACCTCGCCATGCGACTCTCCGAAAATTGAGATTCTCATGTTTTTGCCGAATTCAGATGACATCTGCTTTACCCCCTAATTTTGCAAAATCTTCAAAGAAATTCGGGTATGATTTTTCAACTGCTTCCGCGCCTTTTATAATCGTTTCGCCCTCGCAAAAACACCCGCAAATCGCTGCTGACATTACAATTCTATGGTCGCCTGCACTATCCACAATTCCGCCTTTTAATTTTCCGCCGCTTATAATTAAGCTGTCGCTTTTTTCTTCAACTTCCGCACCGAAAATTTTTAACATTTCGCTTACCGCGCTAAGCCTGTCGCTTTCTTTCAGTCGTAATCGCGCTGCGTTATAAAGCACAGTTTCACCTTTTGCAAACGCAGCGACAACCGCTAATATCGGAAGCAAATCGGGAATTTCAGAAACATCGATTCCAACACCGCGAAGGTCCTCGCTCTCCATAAATCGCTTCAATATACTAACTATTTCTTTGTCGCCTTGCACAGAATTTATATCAAGACCTGTTATTTTTATATCTGCCCCGAGTGCGTTCGCGCTTAAGAAAAACGCCGCATTTGACCAGTCTTTTTCAACTTCAATAATTTTAGGTGATTTATAAATTTGATTACATTTCACTTCGTAGTAATTATTTTTTTCAATAATTTCAATACCAAATTTACGAAGCATATCCACAGTCATGTCAGCGTAGCTTTTGGATTCAAGCGGCGTTGTTAATTTGATTTCACTGTCGCCGTTAAGTAAAGGAAGCACAAATAAAAGCCCACTCACAAACTGCGAACTCACGTTTCCCGGCAACACAAATTTACCGCCTTGAAGCTTTCCGGAAACCGTAAAAGGTAGTTTTTCACTTGAAAAATTCACACCGTTCGCGCGGAGCGCATCAAGCAAATCTTCAATCGGACGCTGCGGTAATCTGCCCTCGCCGATGAATTTTGCATTTTCACATAAATGCGCTGCTAAAGGCAGCAAAAACCTAAATGTGGAGCCGCTTTCACCGCAGTTGATTAAAGGCGCGCTTTTATTTTTCATTGCTTCAAGACAAGCGAGTGTTGCTTCTATATCTTTTGAAGTATTTTCGATTTTTATTTCAGGTTTTTCTTTGCATAAAAACGCACAAATCAATGCGCGGTGCGCCGCTGATTTTGATGTAATCGCCGCTATTTCTCCTGCCAATTTTCGCGGGGTTATCTTAATATTCATACTTCACTTTTTCTCCAATCCGAGTCTAAAAACTTCAAGAAGTTCTTCAGCGTTGATTTCTTTTATCACGCATTTTCCTATGCGCTCAGGAATAATTATATTTATTTTCGCGCCCCTTCTTTTCTTGTCGGAAAGCCCTGTTTCATATAATTTTTCCGCAGAATAATTTAAGTTTATTGGACCCTGAAACCCCGAGAATGCCGCTTCAATTTCCTGCGAAAAATCAATATCGCAGAAACCTTTTTTATACGCCGCTCTGCTCATTAAGACCATTCCCGCCGCAACAGCCTGTCCGTGTGAAACCGCATGATTAGTGCATATTTCTATCGCGTGTCCTGCTGTATGCCCGAAGTTAAGAAGCTGTCTTTTACCTTTTTCAAGCTCATCTCCCGCGACAATTTCCCCTTTTATTTCAACATTTCGCATTACAATTTCCGCTATATTTTCCATGTACTGCTCGCGGGTTTTTCCGCTTAGGGAACGGAAAAACATCTCATCAGAAATAAATCCGTGTTTGACAGCTTCCGAAACGCCGTCTGCAAACGTTACATTATCAAGCGTGTGGAATGTTTCAGGGTCACAAATTACAATTTCCGGCTGATAAAAAAGCCCCGCTAAATTTTTTCCCGCTTTCAAATTCACGGCGGTTTTTCCACCCACCGATGAATCGACAGCCGCTAAAAACGTTGTCGGAATCTGCACATATCGGATTCCCCTCAAATAAATTCCTGCGATAAAACCTGCCATATCGCCAACAATTCCGCCGCCGAGTGCAATTATAAAATCCGAACGGGTTACTTTTATTTCTGCTAAAAAGTTTAATATTCCAACTAATTCCTCGGGTGTTTTATGTTTTTCGCCGCTCTTGAAAACGTATGAAAAAACATTGAAATCTGCGCTTTCAAGCGACTTGCGAACTATCGGTTCGTACAGCGGCATAACATTATTATCAGTAATAATTACAGCTGTTTTTTTCTTTAAACCGATGGGCAAATATTCCGCCATTTCCGATAAAATGCCTTTTTCAATTATAACGTCGTAAGGTTTTTTTACATTTATTTTAACCTTCATTTTTTAATTTCTCCGCTATCTTATTAATCTTTTCGAGCCTGTGAAAAACTCCGCTGCGGCTGAGTCTCGGCTCACACATTTCGCCAATTTCTTTAAGGCTCATCTCAAAATTTTGAAGCCGTAATTTTGCAACTTGCCTAAGTTCCGGCGGCAGAAAGTCTGTGCCTTTTTTCTCGTGAATTAATTCAATATCCGCGATTTGTTTTGCCGCTGCGCGCGTTGTTTTTTCTATGTTTGCCGCATCGCAATTGACGACGCGATTTACGTTATTGCGTACTTCTTTCAGAATTTTTGCATTCATAATTTCCATGGAATTTACGCCCGCACCTATGAAAGTTAAAAAATCAGAAATCAATTCACTTTCTTTTATATAAAGAATCGGTCGACCTTTGCGCACTCCTTTTTTAATAAGAATTCCGCTTTCGGTAATAAGCGTAAACAGCGTATCAGCCTTGCTTTCATCGGGTATATTTATTTCAAGATGGTAATTTTGTGAAGGGTCGGAAACGGTCCCGCGCGCTAAAAAAACACCGCGTAAAAAAAGCCCTGTTTCGCGGTCACCGCCGTTTATATTTAATTCAGAGAACCGCTCATTTCCGAACTCCGTCGCAAGTTTTTCATACAATGCAATCACCGCTTCATTGTCTGTATTCGGCTTTCTGCTTGAGCCGTAAAACATACCGTGAAACAGGATTTTACGGTGACTTTTTAATGTTTCGCGATGCCTGCTGAGTTCATTTTTTACTTCACTTGAAAAGGACATAATTTCACCTATATATTCCTGTGCAATGCCGCCGCGTTATAACCTTTTTCCATGAGCCAGTCACGGAAATACTCGGCAAGCGTAACGCTTCTGTGTCGCCCGCCTGTGCAGCCGAATGCAATCGTCAAGCGGCTTTTCCCCTCCCTGATATACTCGGGAACCATAAATTCAAGAAGGCTCGAAAGTCGCAAAATCAAGTCTTTTGTGCAGTCCGACTTCATTACATAATCACGCACTTCCGCATCAAGACCGGTTTTTTCTTTCAATTCGTCCACGTAAAAAGGATTCGGCAGAAACCGTACATCGAACAGTAAATCAGCCTGCCCCGAAAAATTATGCTTGAATCCGAACGACATACAAGTTATCATCATTGAATCGGAAAAATCGTGTTTTAACAAATCGAAAACGTGCTCTTTCAAACGCGAAACTCCGATTCCGCCGGTATCAATATACAAATCTGCCGACTGCTTGAGCGGTTCGAGAATTTCATTCTCGGCTGCAATTGCCTTGTCCAAATCGCCGCTCGCAACATCAATCAGCGGGTGACGTCTACGTGTCTCGTTGAAGCGTTTTTTTATAATCTCCGTTTCTGCGTCTGTGTACAGAAGCCGCACGTTGTAGCCCCGCTCGCGTAGTTCCCGAAGCCGCTCGGGAAGCGACAAAAACATCGTACCGCCGCGAATATCGGTGACAAGCGCGATTCGTTCGATTTCGGTGTTGTCCTTGCAAATTTCTGCAAATATAGGAATCAGCTGCGGCGGTAAATTATCTGCGCAAAAATAACCGGCATCCTCAAGAACATCTGCGACGCAGGATTTCCCCGAACCCGAAAGCCCTGTAATAATCAATATTTCCACTACCCCAACACCTCAACTTCCCGTTCCAGCATAATTCCTGTTTCCTTGAAAACCCGTTCTTTCACTGCTTCTATAAGTTTAAGCACATCACTGCAGGTCGCGCCGCCTTTGTTTATAATAAAACCCGCGTGTTTCTCGCTTACCTGCGCTCCGCCCACACTGAAACCTTTCAAGCCGCAAACGTCAATAAGCCGCGAAGCGTAACCACCCTCCGGCCGCTTAAAAGTGCTGCCTGCGCTGGGAAATTCTAACGGTTGCTTCTCTCTGCGGCGATTCATGAAATCGTCCATCTTTGCAGTAATTTGCGCTTTATCGCCCTTGGAAAGTTGAAACTCCGCTGAAACGATTATTTTCCCGCTCCCTGTGAAAGGGCTTTTTCTGTAAGAAAAATTCTCTCTTTCTTTCAGGCAGTCAAGTTCTGCGTAATTACCGTTGCCGTCAAGATAATCGCAACTATGAAGCCGATTCGCGATTTCCCCATCATACGCCCCCGCGTTCATATAAATCGCGCCGCCGACCGTTCCGGGGATTCCGTAAGCGAACTCTAAACCTGTCAGCGAAGCGTCCCGCGCCGCAAGACATAAAGCCGTCAAGCTTACGCCCGCTCCGCAAACAACAAAGCCGCTTTTTTCATCTGCGGCTGTAAGCGCAAAGTCCTTACCGAGCAACAACACAACGCCCCTCACGCCCTCATCGCGTACAAGGATATTACTGCCGTTTCCGAATATACGGTAAGGAAGCCTGTTTTCCTTGCAGAAAAGCAGGGCTTTTTTCAACATATCATAGTTGGCAACCTTAACCAGCGCGTCACACGGACCGCCGATTTTAAATGTTGTGTGCGGCGCGAGCGGCGCGTTCATTTTAAACTCCGCGCCGTAATTTTTGCATATTTCTTCAAGTTTATTATAATTATTCATAGTTTTATTTTATGCTGTTCCTGTTAAGTATAAACCTAATTGTCAATTATCCATTGTCAACTGTCAATTGTCACGAGTGTTCCCAGTCGGTAACTGTATTGCTCGCTTCCATATTTAAACCTAAGTTGTCGAGTAACTCCTGCGCTGCGTTATAGCCCATCTTCTTCTG
>JAITFV010000195.1 GCA_031281115.1 Oscillospiraceae bacterium
GTGCTCTTCCGATCTCCAGTTTATTGGATTTTAGTATAAACATCAAAAATAATTATCACAAGGAGAACAAAAATCATGTCCAAAACAATTAAAACTATTTCCGCAATAACTAAAAATCCCGAATACTCCGCAAATACAATCGCATCTTTAATGAAAAAGTTAGAATTAAATGAGCGCGGGTTCGCTGTGCTAATGAACGTAACAGTACAGACTGTGCGTGATTAGCTTTATAACGGCGTTACACCCTGCTCTGCCGCAAGACGGCTCATGCAGGTTTTAGATGCGTTGCCAAGCGCAGCAGGGGTTTTGTCAAAGGGAGGATAACTATGCGGCTTTCACCACAAGAATATGTCAGATACACACCGGAGCAAATAAAATCAGCGAACGAGATAAACCTAATCGAATACGCCGAACGAATCGGTTATCAGCTTGAAAAAAGCGATAGAAAGAGTCTGCACGCTAAGAAAAGCGGTGGACTATATTTTTTCCCCGACAGTAACAAGTATTATCACTTTTCCACCGATAAAGGCGGCGGTGCGATTGATTTTGTAATGCAATTCGAGAATAAATCATTTCCCGATGCTGTAGCAACGCTTCTTAACGGGAACACAATGAACTTTTGTTCCCGTCAGCCAAGCGATAAAAAAAGCTACGTCTACTCACGGGCTGACGGAACTGAGAGCATCGTCACACCGCCCGAAAAAGCCCCGAATTATAAGCGCGCCTATTGGTATCTCTGCACTGTCAGAGGGATTGACCCCGAAATCGTATCGCGGCTGATGAACGAGGGTAAAATCTATCAGCAGAATTTACGCGGGAACTGCATGTTTTTGGGGTTTGATGAAAACAAGCAACCTAAATATTGCGCGATGCGCGGAACGAGTGACAAACCTTTACGGTTTTGAATTTGTAACGTGGAAACGTTACCCTAACAGCGAGGGCTTTGAACATGGCAATTATACGACAAATTATGAATCAGCCAAAGAGGATTTCGCCACACGTAGCGGTTTGATTGACAAGAGCAAGATGTTCACCGAAACGCAGCTTAAAATCATTCATCAGGGGCTTGTCCGGCTCGGCTGTGAGGGGAGCGTCCCCGGCGGGGGAGAGCTATCCGCCGATGATATGGAGGAGCTTGACATGGCAATGCGTAAGGTCGAGCAGATTATCCCGAAAATCATAAACCATGAAATTTTGGAACATCACGACCTCGTACCCGATGACGGGCTATTTTTAGGAGAGGGACACTAACATGAGAAGTAAAAAAGATTTTTATCCTATCTTTTACGAACAGTTGGCGAGAAAAGGACTTGAAGCGCGGAAGTCCGAATCTTCGGACTATGTTGCGGATATTTATAATAAAGGAAAACTTGCTGCGTTCTTTACAAAAAGTGATACTATTGTGAAAAATCCGTATGTCGATGTCAGCGATAAAATCATTGACACAATTAATGACATAGCCCGCACTGCCGCAGTTAAAAGCGGGATTTGTGTTGAGTGTCCGTATGACGAGCAGAAACATGAGTTATTATCTAACGGCTCGTATAAGCTGTCGGAGTTCGGTGATACGATTCTCGCCTGTAAGAAACACCCGCTTTTCGACTACGTTCTCTCGACTTATAAACAAACCGAGGATAACGAAATTATACAGCGCAAATTCTTCTACAACCAAGAGGAAGCTATGCGTGACTTCGCCGCGCGGAGCGGGCTTGTGGACGAGCGGCGGCTTCTGACAGACGAGCAGTTTGAAGCGATTCATGTGAATCTTGTGAAAACCATGATTACTCCCGGAAATAACCTCACTCATGAGGAACTTAATGAGGTTGAAGCATTGGTTAACAAAATCGAAGAAATAAATCCGGCTCTTGCAGGGAAAAATATCACTCTTGACCGCTCACATATTTATATTCACACGCATGAGCATGATGAAGGGTTTGAGGTGGGCTGATTATGAATATAAAGAAAACAAACGCCTTGATAGAATATCTGCTCTACAAGAAATCATTAACAAGGCAGATTAAAGCGATGACAGATGAACAGTACATGGAAAACCCTGTAGGGTTTGAGATTTACGGGTACATTGATAATATGTTGGAGCACTACAATGATAAAGAAATGGATTTTATCTTTGACAACCAGACTGCACTTATGCAGGCGTATAACATTTAAGAAAAGGAGCGAAATTTGAAAGTATTACTTATTAAAGCTGCGATAAGTGCCGCTTCCTCCAAGAAAGGAAGGAAAATAATTATCGGTGCAGCTTGCGGTGTTTTGGGATTGATTGTGCTGCCGATGTTTTTATTCGCGGGCATACTGAGCGGATTATTCGCGTTCTTTATGAATACAAAACATGAGGCTGAGTGGGCGCGTATAATGTCGCACCTTGAACAAACCTTTTCGGGAATCGGCGCGAACATTGAGGACGATATACGTGAAGAAGTTTATAACTTCATGCCGGAGTTCTCGGTAAACCTTTCAAAAGCAACGATTGCAGAGAGTTTCAATAATTTTCTGCTTCTCTATGACAGCGATGAGGTGGAGCGGGCTTACAATGATGAATCTTACATGCCGCCATCATATCTTTATGAAATCTATGAAACCGAAGATGAAAATGGAAAAATCACAAAAACGCAAATACTTACCGTAGACAACGGCGAGGGTTACAGCGAAATCGTAGAATATAGACAAATCGGCGGCGGAGTGTTGTATGCACCGGAACTTCTTGCTATGTTTCAGGCACGGCAGATGGGGCTTGTAATAAACGAGGACATGACCGATGAGGAATCAGCACAGCTTGCAAAGGACATGGAAACCGCGTTCAAGGAACTGCCCGATGACGGCGAAGTACCTGCCGAGTTTACCGATGATGTCTGGAACGGTTTAAATGATTCGGGGAGACAAAAAAACGTGGGATTGCTCGGTATATTTCAAACTAACTCGCTGATGGCTTTGCTGCGGGACAGCATAAAAGACGGCAATGTCAGCGCGCGTACAGAATACGAGTGGGGTGAGGATTATTCAAAGTTAATCGTAATCCTTGAAATGCCGAGTTTCGATGAGTGGGGTGACATATTTGAACTTGATGACAATCAGAGAGACATTGCCGAGGAAAGCGAATGGGCTATAAAACAGATTTTAGATGATGCGGGAGTTCCGGAAGATGAGCGGTATATCTCGCTTGATGACAAGGTGCAGGCGGCGTTGTTCGTTTATTTTCAAGGGTTCTTTAATCTCCCTGTTGAACGCTCCGCGCTCACTCCCGGCAACGGTATACTTACAACACTCGGTGACAAGGAAACCATTCACAGATACGGACGCAGCGGTACATACGGCGTTTATGAAAGAGGCGTTACTTTGGAGCTTAACGCCGCGAATATACCCGTTAAACTTGAACTGCTCCCCGTAGGTGACTGCATTAAAGAGGTGTACATTTTCGATGTATGCGAGAATACGCCCGAATACATTGACAAAAACGAAACTTGCGGGCTCTTTCATTATCCCGCGATTACCCTTGCTTTTGTAATCGACCTCAGGCAATTCTACTATGACTACGGTTTTCATTTTCCGACTGTCAGGAGCGATAACGGTAAAATGCTTGGTTCAAGCGATATTGTTACGCTGTATCTTGAGTTTAGCTGTCTTGACCGCCTTGCTTACGGTATTTCCGAGAGAAGTGTTGGGCAGAGGCTCGATTTATATTCGGAAGCTGAACCTTTTACAATCGGTTACGCTCATAACGGGCAGCCGAGTGATATTCGAGGTGATTTATCGCCTGCTGTCGGCGCGTATACTCACCATTTAGACCCGCGCAACCCGACACCGTACATCTGTATCAAAATGGCGTTTTCAAGCGGTTATCCGAATATTATCAATTGGTATGAGGATTTTGGAGCTACACGCGGCGGGAACAGGTACAGGAATATGAGATTTAATAATGTCGGTGAGGTTTTTGTGAATCCGCTTATGTGGTTTAAGTCGTTCAGGACGGATTTGCGGGGAGTAGCGCCGATTATACCGAAATAATCAAAATTATATATTACTCTTGCACGGAATATCCCGCAACATATTCCTTTAATTTCTGCTCCAATAACAAGAAATCATAACAAAGAGAAACAAGTCTTTGATTTTGCGGTTCGTTCCTGTATTTTGTCGTTTTATTATAAATAATGTTCGCATTTCTTAGAATAGTCGCTTGTTTACGCCTTATATCTATCATTTCTAAATTCAGCAAATTTTTGTAGAAATTGTCAGCGATACTGCCTATTTCGATTTTCTTGACAAGTGATTCATTGACAGGGAGCATATTATTTAGATTTAAAACGCCTTTGAGTTGTTTTCTATGCTCAAGGCGTATAAAATCAAGCCTATCACCCATATTTTGGTGCTTGGTCTTAGGTGACGAAAGCGGCACATAGTAATTATTCCCGCCGACAGTCAGAACGATTCCCGCATATGGTCTTAGCCTGCCGTTATCCTCGTTGTCCCAAATGTGTGCTTGATACTTTTTTAAATAATCTATGTAGTCCGTGTTTATGGTATATAATTCCATATGTTATTCACCATGTCCTTTCTACACCAACAGAGAATAGCTTCGTTTAAAAACGAAGCGAAAAGTTCCGTTTTCCCCGATTCAATACCATTTATTTTCAAACTTCTTTCTTAGAAAAAGGGCAACGAAACCGTTGCCCTTTGCTGTTAAATCTCCCACTTACAGGCAGGGACTCGCCTACTTATAAATCTCCCACTTACAGGCAGGGACTTTCCTGCTTATAAATCTCTCACTTACAGGCAGAGACACTCCTGCTGTTAAAAGCCGCCTGAACGGCTGTTGCAATCTTGATTGCTCTTTTATTATACGATGTTTTTACATTTTTGTCAATACTTTTTAAAAATTTATTTTAAATATAATACATTTCGGCTTGAATTAAACTCAAGCCAATTTTTCAAAGAGAGGGGTAATAATTACATGCACACACCGCCAAACGGCTCTATATGGGGCAATATCAATTCCTGCATAGAAATCGGACTTGAAATCTATCAGCTTTGCTGTAAGGACGAAAACGGCGCAGAAAAGAAAGGCATTGCTATTCCGGCAGAGAAAGCTAAATCGCTTTTATCAGAAAAAGCACTCGCTTACGGTGTCGAGGAAGATGGTTTTATCTACTTTGAAAACTCGGACAAACTTCTTGCGCCGCTATTTGAACTGCTTAAAAGCACCGCAATTACCGATAAAGGCTACATTGACAGCATCGGCGGGATTAAAGGCGTTGAGGCGCAGGGTAAAAAGAGGCTCCCGGAATACTTTGGTGAAATTCCTGAAACGCCGTCTGATGTGCCGTTATCGCCGGAACCGCCGATACAGATGGAAGTTACTAAGTTACCTTTACCCGAAGTTGGTGAAACAATAAATGAGTTATTGAATGGTGTTTCTATTTTGAACGGTGAAGATGTTTATGTTCATAAGGAGTATATTCGCGGCAATCTTTCGGAAGCAGGGTTAAAACTCGGCAAATCTAACGGTGATTATATTGTTTTCACAGGTACGCTTGCCGCAATTCCGCTATTTGAACTTGCCAAGACGAATGAAGCCGTGAAAAACGTAATTGTAAGCGAGGAAAGCCTTCGAGCTACGCTCTGTGAGGATTATCCTGAATACATTAAAAATTATAACAAATCAGCGTTACCCTGTGCGAAGATTAATAATGCAGACGCACCGCCGAATATGTTTATGCAGAAACATTTGGACGAGGCGGCAGAGAACCCCGATTTTTACATCGGCTTTGAACAGGATTCGGGGTTTGAGGTTCTCGGCGATGATGAACTTCTGCATGAGTTGGAGAGGTAATTACGAAGATTTTTATGGTATTGTAAAAACAAGTGTGCTTCAGGAATGGCTGAAAGATTTTCCTGTGCCGAGCGATGTGCCTGACGCGGCTGAACATGATAAAGAATATGAACTGGAGGTCGAGCAGTAATGGCTGGCGAAAGATTTATTGATGAAATCAAGTCAACCTGTGATATGGCTTGTGAGATTTTAAAGCTGACACATGACGGCGATGATTTAGAGCCGATGGATTTAAAGCTGACAGAATCTGCGGTAAACGGTTTTCTAAATAAATACGGTAAAACTAAATTCGGAGAGTTATATAAAAATGTAACAGACGGCGTATATGCAAAACCGTATCTGAACGGGATTGAGCCGTTTACCCGCGACCATGAGGGGTATATTTTTTATAAAGGTATCCATGTTGAACATTACAGCAGCAATTACGCTTATACCGAACGCGCAAAAAGCAACCTTATTGAATTAAAACGCCGCTGTGAATTTCTTGAAAGAAATGATGTTGCTGTTTCGTCTGTAAACGTAATTTGGAGATGGGAGAAATATGCTGATGAGTTCGGTGTGGAGCAGTTGAAATTATTAAATAATTTACTTGACGGCAAAGGATTGGAATATTCGGAAGTTGAGCTTTATAACTGCGGATATAACGAGAAATATTATGTTTGCGGGAAACCGAGTTTAGAGGAAATAAGGATTAACCCGGTAACGCAGGAACTAAAAAACCGTGACGGTGATGATGAGTATAATATTACAATCAGAAATTATGTATACGGCGATAATGAAAACCTTACTGCTTCTGATGAAATTGTGAGCCTACTGCCTTTATGTCATGATTATTTGGTAAATCATGAATTTTCGGAATTGCTGTCGGAAACTGTACAAACTACAGACTTCGGCAAGAATTATGGTAACGTTAGAAAACTTGACGAGATTCTAAAAAACCGTAGTGTAATCTTTACTCATAACTGGCTCATCGGTGGGAATTACGACCATGAGCATTTTATAGTTTTCGGAAATCCTACGCTTGATGAAATCAAGGAGAATTACGGGTATTGCAAACTTTTAAAACTTCATCCCGATGATGTACGTAATTATTCCATGACATATTCTTATGGTGTGGGTGCGCCGATTACTAAAGATGAAATCCCGGATATGGACGAATTCGAGGAACTTTTACAGGAATTGTACGAATACCTGCCTAAACATGGATTGGCGAAAGAAATTGACCGTTCGGACTGCCTGTACGATAAATCTATAGAAGATAGTTATTCCTATGAGGATTACTGCGAAGAAGAAGGCTTTGAGCCGTAAGAAAAGGAGGCTGCACTATGTTTAAATTCAAGAATGTTGATATAATTTCTGCACTTCGTAAAATAGTTGATAACAATAATTATTACTACAAGACTGATTTATGTTACGATATTGAAAAACTGCAAACCGCAAATGCTAACGAGAAATATTTCTTGTTTCTGTCAAGAGAAAGCGGCACTTATTTTTTTAATGAGCGTGATATATATGTCAAGGACACTTATCCGCACAACACATGGCTTAATCACAGCGAGAGAGACAGGGTAAAAGCGTTTTCGGTTGAGGTAACAAGATTCGGCGCGAAGCCTGTGGGCAATATATTTGAAATTGATTATGAATTGCATAGAGAACACATCCGCGCTAATGTGCAAAACCCTGTATCTGTTACGATTACATATCAACCGCCGTATTCTAATAACAACGCAGAACAGCAATTCGGATATGAAGACTACATCAAAAATAGTAAAAATATTAATTCTGAATACGGTAAGATTCTTACGGAACATTATAATGTTGGCGATGAAGAAAAACTTGCAGAAATACTTAACACACTACACTCTGAGAGAGAAAATGCGGCTGTTACTACCTTTCTTGATGAATATATCACCGCAATGAAAAACACATGGTTTCGTTCGCACGGCTACGATAAGGACGATTTGCTTTTTATGAGCCCTGTTGAAGCAAATGCAGCCGCAAATAATCGTATAGATTTTCGTGCAATATCCAAAGACCGCCCGATTGAGTATATTTATAATCCGGAAAGCTATAACAAGGTTAAGGAAAGCGGCTATGTTTACGGTATAAAAGCAGAGGAAAAGCAGAAACTCAACATTGCGATGGCTACTCAAAAAATCGGGGAACTGCTTGGCAAGTATGAGGGATTGCAAGCCGTTATCAGCATGGCTTTAAGCGCAGTCAAGAACACTTTAAAAGAACAGCAGGAACAATATGCCATAGATGATATTTCATATATGCTCGGTCAATACCGACCCGCAGGCACAGTAGAACAGAAACAGGATTTAGATTACAGTGAGAATATAAAGTGGTTATGTGATGTTATAAAAGACGGCGCAACGAATTATGAAAACAATCCTAACGGCATTTACTTTGATTACGAAAAGGTTTTTGATCTGCTGTGTCAAACAGAGGGCGTTTTAACTTCTACAGCACGATGCCCTCGACCTATTGAATTACCGTCCGAAATGCCGTGGTGCGAAAGCATGAACAGCGATGAATTTGACCCGGATATGTATAACGGCTCAATGTCGGCAGATGAACACGAGAAAATGTATGAATTTATAGAATCTGAAAATTACGAAAGAGAGGGATTTGAGCCATGAAAACCAAACCGAAACTTATACTATGCGCCATGATTTTCATAATCGGCGGCATACTTAACGTATTTACTTCAACTGCTCTGCATAATATCTTGTCACGGCAGATGACAACATTAGAGTTTGTCGGGTTTTTCAAGTGTCTAAGCAGCATTGCCACATCACAGCAGCATTTTTTACTTTTTCTGTGTTCGCAGGGGTTTGTGCTGATTTTAGCGGCAGTGTTTTTCCTTACAAATATGCGACCGTATCAGAGCAGCTTGGATTGCATAACACCGGAAATTCAAACCCCCGTTGCTGTCGGGCAGTATCAGCACGGCTCGGCAAAATGGCTGAGCGTTCAGGAAAAGGACGAGGCTTTTGACAGCTTCGTCCTTGAGCCTAATGATACGTTTATTAGGGGGTTGATTGAGAGAGGGTATGAGGGGGTGGAGTTTATGTGAGCGGATTCATATTTTAATAGTACTTTGATATTTAAGCACCGATAACGAATTGTCCTAATTCGCGAACAGTCATATCAATGGGGTCAATGTTGCGTTCTTTTGCGTGCTTAATGATTGCACGATAGTCATATCGCGCGTTTCCGAACGGGTCTAAACCTAAACCACCTTCTTGGTCGATTATATCATCAAGCTCGCAGATTTTCTTAAATTCATCTTTTGACATGAAATCAATCCTCCCTCTTAAAGTTGTAGAAATCAATTAATCTTTTCGCAGCGATTTCCCCGATTGATACACGAAACGGGTGGACACCGCCGACATACGAAGCGCCTAAAATCTCGATATAATGGTCAACTAAGCGCCTGTTTTTTGCGTCCATATATACAAAACCACCGTAACCTTTGTTCATAGAAATTAATACGGAAATCGCAAATAAGTGACCGCCTGTACCTAAATATTCCTTTTCTTTTCCCTTATTGTGCGGTGCGCTTTCTGCAATTTTAATGTATATTGCATTGTTGCTCGGTTCATCTTTTACGGCGATTAAGCCTTGAATACGCGAATCATCATCAACTAATACTTTATAAATTTCACAATCATTCAAATTATAATCTTTCCAGTTAAATAACCACCCTTTGAGTGAAGAAAGCTCGTTTTTATCGGCTTTTGCGTAGGTTGTTTTGACAATCTCGCCTGTGCTAACTTTTTCAAGACAGGGGGTTAATTTATCAATCTCCATAATAAGATATTCACCACCTTGTATTTTTATTATACCCTGTTTTAGTTGATTTGTCAACATACTCTTTAAAAGGATGTGATTTTATCAAACCCCTACCCAAATCCGGAATAGTCTTCGGCATGAAGAAATCCGAAAACGGCACAACAGACGGCAAAGAACGCATCTACTACGTCGGCGACGATGTCCACACCCTCTGCATCGGCGCGACCCGCTCCGGTAAATCCCGGATTATTGTAATCCAGTCAATCTGCACCCTCGGACTTGCAGGAGAAAGCCTAATCATCAGCGACCCGAAAGCCGAGCTATACCACTACACAAGCGGTTTTCTTGAGCGACTCGGCTACGACGTAAAGGTGCTGGACTTCAAGAACCCCGAAAAGAGCCATCGGTATAATCTGTTACAGCCTATAATTGACGCGGTTAATGACGGTGACTTCGATAAAGCAGAAATGCGGGCATGGGATTTGACAAACACACTGACAGGAAAACAGGACACAGGCGAGAAAATCTGGCATAACGGCGAAATGTCGGTAATTGCAGCTTCAATCCTGTGTGTGGTTTGCGACAACAAGCCGCGCCCCGAATTTCAAAACCTCACGAATGTTTATTGGTTCATAGCAGAAATGGCGAAAACAATCGGCGGAAAGATGCCGCTCCTTGAATATGTCAAGAAACTACCACAAAGCCACCCTGCTAAAGCCTTGCTGTCAATCTCTGATGTAGCGCCGAGCCGGACCCGCAGCAGCTTTTACACCTCGGCTCTGACAACACTGCGATTATTCACCTCAAAATCCATTTATGGCATAACTAATAAAAGCGACTTTTCTTTAACCGATGTTGGTGAAAAGAAACAGGCGCTTTTTATTATACTCCCCGATGAAAAGACCACATTCTACCCTGTCGCGTCGCTTGTAATTTCACAGCAATATGAGTTACTCGCAAATATGGCAGATAAGCGCGGCGGCAGACTCAAGCAGAGGGTTAATTTCATGTTGGACGAGTTCGGAAACTTTACAACAATAGCGGATTTCACCAATAAACTGACAGTAGGCGGCGGTCGCGGTATGCGGTTCAATCTATTTTTACAGTCGTTTGCACAATTGGAGGATAAGTACGATAAGAATACCGCAAGCACAATAAAATCGAACTGTCAGGTCTGGATTTACCTGCAAGCCGATGACCCCGAAACACTGAAAGAAATAAGTGAGAAACTTGGTACATACACCACATCAAGTTATCAGCTTTCGGCAAGTCATCAGAAGTTTTCCACGCCGTCAAGTTCACACAGCTTGAACCTAACCCAACGTAGCTGATTGTCCGTGCTGATGGCACGACGGCAAGCATTGTTTGCCGAGAAAACACTTTAGTGTTTTCAATTTAATCAGCTATATAGTAATGCGGAGGACAATTAAGTTTGATACAAAATACGACTGAAACGGGGAAAACGTTGTTTTCATTCTTCGTTGGTGAAGAAAGGACTTAATGAAAATATGAATTTATTAAATGCACTATTTGAACCTGTAGCATCAAATGAAGTAATAGAGGCGATAAAAAATCTGAACAATCAAAAAATGCTGCACTTTATTGCATTAAACAATGAGTGTAGTTTAGAGGTGCGCTCTTTAGCAATGAAAGCTATAGCTGATAAAGAAATTAAAGATGCTGCTTGCTTAGAGATTTTTGGCGAACATGATTCCGACCCCGACACTTGCATTTGCAAACACTGTGGTCATGAGCATTTATGGGAGTTTGGTGCAAATCCGAGAACAGCAGGAGGACATGCGATTGAGCCGGAATGGTTTAGGTATTGTAAAATTTGTAAACAAAAAGAAATAAAAAGCGGTGATACATATCATAAGGTGTCAAGTTAAAAAATATTTTAAAATAATCACTGCGCAATAAAACTATATAATGACCCGCTCAAAGTTATGATTTTGAGCGGGGTTTCTTTTTTAAAATAATAAAACAGAGAGGATATAATTTATGCTATTCTACCTATCACGCAAGGAAACTGCTGATATTTTTGACCCTGTATTTGAAAATATTAAGGCTCGGAAAATAAAATGCAGCGGTGAATTTCTAAATTTCATTACTGTAGACATGAAGCGGTATACTTCATGCCGTGTGTTTTTACTCGAACGCAAAGCGATTGAGGAATCTGATGACAACTTTATCGGAGCGTTGAAATCATTTCAGCTTATGAGTGAGGCAAGGGTGATTGTAATCTGTGAAATGAAGCCGGAAAACGATGTGTTTTTCAAGAACCTTGCCGGAGTCGGTATTAATGACTTTATCA
>JAITFV010000260.1 GCA_031281115.1 Oscillospiraceae bacterium
GAAAAAGCTTAATAAACCCGTGATTGCTGCTTGCGACGTGCATTTTAAGGATGCGCGGGACAGTATTTTCAGGGAAATACTGATGGCGGGGCAGGGGTATAAAGACGCTTCAAATCAAGCGCCGCTGTACTTCAGAACTACTGAGGAAATGCTTGCGGAGTTCGCCTATCTCGGCGAAGCCCTTGCGTATGAAGTAGTAGTTGAAAATCCTAACAAAATTGCTGACGGAATAGAACAGGTGCGCCCAATTCCCGATAAAATGCATGCGCCTGTTGTCGGGGGAGCGGAGGAGGAAGTAAGGAAATTCGCATATGAAAGAGCGCGGGAATTGTACGGGGAACAGCTCCCCGAAGTAGTTGAAAAGCGGCTCGAAAAAGAGCTCGCGGCTATTATAAATAACGGCTTCGCAGGGCTTTATATTATCGCACGAAAACTAATCAAACGCTCGGAAGAAAGCGGCTATCTTGTGGCTTCGCGAGGCTCGGTAGGGTCGTCGTTCGCAGCGACAGCGCTCGGTGTTTCGGAAGTTAATCCGCTTTTGCCGCACTACAGATGCTCCGGATGTAAATACAGCCGCTTTTTTGAGGATGGCGCGGTACAGTCCGGCTTCGACCTGCCGCCTGAAAACTGCCCGAATTGTAACACGGCGTTGACCGGCGACGGGCATGATATACCTTTTGAAACTTTCATGGGCTTCAAAGGAGATAAATCCCCTGACATAGACCTAAATTTCAGCGGCGAATATCAGGCGGAAGCTCATAAGCATACTCGGAAAATGTTCGGCGAGGATTATGTTTTCAAGGCGGGGACAATTTCAACTATACAAAGTAAGAACGCATACGGTTTCGTAAAAAAATATTTAGACGAGCGGGATATAACTGTAAACAAAGCGGAAATTAATCGGCTTGTTAAAGGTTGTACAGGCGTAAAAGTCACTACCGGTCAGCATCCGGGTGGAATGATGGTTGTACCGGAGGGATATGAAATTTATGATTTTGCGCCGATTCAGCACCCTGCCGACGGAAAAGAAAAAGATATAATCACAACGCACTTTTCATATAAAGCACTGGACGAAACACTATTGAAATTAGACCTGCTCGGTCATGATGTTCCGACGCTTTATAAACACCTTGAAGATATGACGGGCATTAAAATCGCTGATGTTCCGACTTCCGACAAGAAAGTCATGAGCCTTTTTATCAGTGCGGATGCGCTTAGGCTTGATTCAGATTACGACCCGGGTTTAATCCCGCTCGGCGTTTACGGCTTACCTGAATTCGGCACAGAAAATACAATCCGTGTAACCAAGGAAGCGAAGCCGAAGCTGTTTTCCGACTTAGTGCAGATTTCCGGGCTTACGCACGGCGAGGGAATTTGGCAGGGGAATGCGCAGGAGTTAATTAAAAATAAAACCTGCACAATCTCGACTGTTATCGGAACCCGCGATAACATCATGGTTTACCTCATGCACAAGGGTATGGAAGCGGATATGGCGTTCAAAATCACTGAAATCACCCGAAAAGGCGGCGCGCAGCAGTATTTCGATGAAGAAATTTATAAGGCGTTCGAGGCGTGTAATATAGAGGAATGGTACATAGAAAGCTGCAAAAAAATTAAATATATGTTCCCGAAAGCACACGCAGCGGCTTACGTTACAGGCGCGGTGAAGCTCGGTTGGTTTAAAATTAACTATCCCGCAGAATTTTACGCGGCTGTGCTGACCAAGCATACAGAAAACCTTGATATAGACTGCGTTTTAGCGGGAAAAGAAGCTGTGAGGCAGCGAATCCGCGAGATTTCCGTAAATCAGGAAGCCGAACCGAAGGATAAATTAGTTTTGAAGGCACTTTTCATAGTTTATGAAATGCTGTGCAGGGGAATTAAATTTTTACCGGTACGTTACAATAAATCTGATGCGGCGCGCTATATAATTGAAGACGGAGATTTGCGGCTGCCGTTCCTCACAATTGAAAGCTGCGGCGAAAATGCAGCAAAGCGCATGAAGGAAGTTATTGATTCGGGCGATTTTATCAGTATTGACGATATAAAAACGAAAGCGGGAATTAACAACACGGTCATGGAGCGGCTTAACGCGATGGACGCGTTCGGGGGTCTGCCGCAATCGGCTCAGCTGTCTTTATTTGAATTATTATAAGAGCCCGGCTACGCTCACGTAGCGGAAGCCCCTTTAATTTTAAAAATTTTATATTTTTAAAGTTAAAGGACAATATCTTTGCATGAGAATATTTGATAACACAAACATAATAATGTTGAAAAATATTGTGTGAAAAAGCAATTGACTTTAATGCGATACTATGCTAACATAGTGATGAGATATTACGATAATGAGGTAATACAATGAAGAAAAATAATTTTATCACCCCCGAAGGTACCCGCGACCTGCTTTTTGAGGAATGTAAGGCGCGGCGGGAAATAGAAACAGAGCTAATGGAGCTGTTTAAGAACGAGGGTTATTCCGAGGTAATTACGCCTTTTCTCGAATTTTACGATGTTTTTACCGGTTTCCCGCAGGAAAGTATGTATAAACTGACCGATTCCAAAGGCAGGCTAATGGTGATTCGCCCCGACTCGACGCAGCCGATTATCAGGCTCGCGGAAACCCGTCTTAAAGACGAACCGCGGCCGCTCAAACTCTGTTATAATCAGGCGATTTACCGTGCGAACCCGAAAGACGCGGGTAGGGACGATGAAATCATGCAGAGCGGAATAGAAATTATCGGTGCTGATGTGCAAAAAGATGATTATAGAGCAGTTAGTTTAGCGGCATCGGCTCTTGAAGAACTCGCTTTAGATTCTCGTTTTGAAATAGGTGACTGCTCGTTTTTCAATCTGCTCGCGGAAGAAGCGGGGTTAAATGATGAGGAGGCAGAGGAAATCCGCCCGTTCGTGGAAACAAAAAACTATCCGGAATTAAATAAACGTGCCAAAGGCGCGCTTGTTGAGTTGCCCAAGCTATTCGGCGGGGAAGAGGTTTTCAGTGGGGCTGAAAAATTATTTAAAACCGGTGTATTAAAAGCAGCATTAGAAAGACTTAAAGAGGTATATTTTAATTTACGGGATTTAAACCCCGAATATAAAATTACGGTTGACTTAGGGTTGACGAACAAGCGCGGATA
>JAITFV010000293.1 GCA_031281115.1 Oscillospiraceae bacterium
AAAAGCATATCCGCGCCGAGCGCCATCCCGCATTGAAAGACTGTGAAATCATCGTTTATTAACTCATCCGCTTCGGTACGGAGCGCGGCTTTCAGCTCTTCCATGCCATCATCGGAACTGAACGATTCATAAAGTTTTTTTGGTCGATAGCCGGTGAAAGAGCAGATTTTATTGATAAAATTCAAATTAATACCTCTTCAGTTTTTATGTTGTTATAGCCAGTTAAGTTAAAAACGCTAAAGCGTTTTTAACCCGCGGCGTATACGCCGCGAACCGCCAAAGGCGGCTTGACTTGATTGCATAGCTGATTGTCCGTGCTGATGGCACGGTGGCAAGCGCCGCTTGCCGAGAAAACACTTTGGTGTTTTCAATTTAATCAGCTATATTTTACAATTATATATTAATTAACAAAAAAAGTCAATAATAACCCTTGACAATTATTTCTAACTGTGATACAATGTAACGGTGTTAGCTATTGTGAGAAAAGAGGAAAGCTGATGAACTATGATGAGTTGGCAGTAAAGCTGCTCGAAAATATGAAAGCGCTTTTCAGGGCGAAAACGCACCAACGCATAAATGACGCTATGTGCGGCGAGGCTTTCGGGCTTCAGTACATAGCCTTGAACGGCGGAAGTGTGCTTCCGGGCGATATCAGCGCAGAAATGAATGTCAGTTCGGCGCGGGTCGCTGCTGCACTTAATAACCTTGAAAATAAAGGTTTGATTACCCGGCGAACTGATAAAAATGACCGCCGGAAGGTCATAGTTGAAATTACGCCGGAAGGTAGAGAAATCGCCGAAAAACAATGGAAAAATATAGTTGACGGTGCGACAAAACTTCTTAATCTGCTTGGTGAAAACGATGCAAGGGAATATGTCCGTATTATGGGCAGAATGACAGAGGTGATGCCGGAACTGTGGAAAAGCTGGAGTTTATGAGAATATTCGTTATAATATTAATAATTATTTTATCCTGTTCTTGTACTCGCTCACCGGAACCGGAAATCGAAACCACCATATCTTGTCTTGCTGATTTAATCTTAGAAAGCGCGGAATTCCCCGCGATGATTACGCTCACAGAGCCGAGCGACATTGAAGCCTTGTTGCCGGACATAAACTTCAATGAAATTGAAGAAATCGTGCTTATACAACAGGCATTATCGGTGCATCTTACAGAAGTAATTTTAATAAAACCCGCCTCGCCCGAAGTCATGAGTGTTCTGCTTGAAAGACAGAAAATATTAAAGGAACAGCTTGCTTTTTATCCCGCGCAAGTATTGTCGGCAGAGGCATCAGTTATCGGAACTTTTCACAATATTGCATATTTAATATGCCATGAAGACGCGGAAAAAATCAGTAGACCTCTCGCGTAACTTGCTTAAAAACATCTTCAGCAGCTTGCGGGTCGCGTAGTATGTTAATGACTGTAAAAACTATTGACAATTCTTTCTGACTGTGATACAATGTAACAGTGTTAGTTAAAAATGTGCTAAGGAGATTTCTTAATGTTCAGTAAAAACAAAAAGATTAAAATCGCAGCTTCCTGCATCGCTTTGCTCTTGGTAGGTTCTATACTTACAGGCGTCGCTCTCAACAGTACTGATACGGCTGTTAATGCGGAATCAAGCAACGGTTCTGCGGCGAGCGAGCTTTGGGTGGATACTGTTATGCCGGAAGCGGGTGAAATTTCTGTTGTCAGCGAATACATAGGAGTCATCGAATCAGCCGGTCAGGCGACTGTTTTCCCGAAGGTTTCCGGTGAAGTTCTGTTTGTGCATTTTAACGAGGGTGACACAGTATCGGCGGGGGATATTTTGTTTGAAATAGATTCCTCCGCTCTTCAAAGCGCTTTTTCACAAAGTCAGACGGCTCTGTCGCTGGCGCAGTCAAGAGCAGACCAAAACCTGTCCATGGCAATTAATAATTTGAATAATTTCAATTATAACGTTGAGCACGGGCATGATATGACGATTAGAAATGCCTTGAACGCAATTGATAATGCATATACGGCATTGAATAACGCTTTAATCAACAGCAATAACGCTGCTATATCGGTGGAAGCTGCTGCAATAGCCGGCAATAACGCCGCTCACGCTGTCAGCAGTGCCGAAATAGCGAGCAATAATATAGGCAGCACGATTAACAGCGCGGAAATAACAAGCGGTAACGCAGAGCTGGCTGTTAACTCGGCTTTAGGGGCGCAAAACAATGCAAGGATAGCCGTTGATGCGGCAGAAAACAGATTAAACTCTGCCACCGTAGCTTTTAATATAGCCAGACGGCAATTGCGGGATTTCGTTGATGAAGGTATTTATCCTATTTCGATGATTCAGCTGCAGGCCGCGGGAGTAGAAGACCAGGTAGAAGAGCAATTAAGAGATGCTCGTGCACACGCGCTGCTTGCCGTTGAGGCGGCGGAGCTCGGCGTTGAACAGGCGAGAAATGCTTATGAATTAGCAACTGTAAGTGTTGAGCAGGCAAAAAATACTGCCGGATTATCAGAAATAAATCTTGAACAAGCCAAAAGCGCGGCTGACTCGACGGATATTGGTATCCGGCAAGCCCGGAATGCAGTCAGTTCAACAGAATTAAATATTGAACAAGCGAGAAACGGCGTCGCATTATCAGAACTAAGCGTTGAACAGGCAGAGTTGAATTTAAGAAAAGCATATGAAGCTTACGAAACGGCACTGATAATGGTCAGCCAACAACAGGGAAATGTCGCAATGCAGGTTGAACAGGCGAGAATAAATACGAATTTCAGTGACCAGCAGATTGCTCTTGCACGAATGGAAGACGACTTGAAGAATTTCACTATAACCGCCCCTATCAGCGGCGTAATAGAGAGACGCAACGTTGACCCGTTTAATATAGCGACTCCTCAGGCACCCGCTTTTATAATCTCCGATAATAACGGCATGGTTGTATCCTTCAGGGTACCGAGGAGCGCATATACTTATATAAGTCTCGGAGACGAAATAATATTTAATGACGGTTTTTCCGATTATACGGCAATCATAGCAGAAATGTCTGCAACAGTAGATATGGGCGGGCTGTTTACCGTCAAGGCGAGGATTAAGGACTCTTCCGCAACACTTTTAATTGGTGCTTCCGTAAGAGTTTCAGTAGGCACACAAAACGCCGAAAACACAGTATTGATTCCGATTAATGCGGTTTACTACGATAACGGCGCGCCGTATGTATACATAATTGAAAACGAACTCGCTAAAAAGATTTATATCGAAACCGGTATATTTGATTCACAGTATATACAGGTTTTGTCCGGTGTATCGACTGCCGACCGGATTATAATCACATGGAGTGCGAGACTGGCAGACGGCGTTTCGGTCGCGTTAATTTCCGAAATGAATAAAGAAAGTGAAAACGAATGATAAAGCTTACAGAAATTATTGTAGCCAGACCGGTTGCCGCAATTATGATTATGAGCGCTATAATAGTCTTCGGAGCTATGGCGCTTACCTCAATGCCGCAGGAACTTACCCCGGATATGGAAATGCCGATGTTAGTTATATCTGCTGTCTATCCCAGGGCAGGAGCGAAAGATGTAGAAACAGAAGTTTCTAAGCTTATCGAAGATGCGGTGGGGACACTGAGCGGCGTCAGAACCGTAACATCCCACTCAAGTGAAAATATTTCCCTGGTAATAATTCAATACGAATACGGCATTGACTTGAAAAGAGCATACACCGATGCCCGGGAACGTATAGACGGGATTGTCAACGACCTGCCTGATGAAGCGCATACTCCTGTTGTTATGGAAATTAATATGAACGCAATGCCGTCTATGGCATTATCCGTAACTTCAGAGACAAATGAGAATCTGCTTCATTTTGTGGAGCGGGAAGTTGTTCCCGAATTTGAAAAACTTTCCTCTGTTTCAAGCGTAGATGTTTCGGGCGGGCAGGAAGATTATGTCCGTGTGGAACTTAAAGAAGAAATGCTGCGGGAATACGGACTCAATATAAATTTAATTATAGGCGCATTAGCCGGCATAAACTTCTCTGCACCATTGGGGAAAGCAGACTTCGGAGACTTAGGGCTTGCCGTGCGTATTGAAACTAAATATGAAACGATAGACGCGCTGAACTCAATTCCGCTCACTCTGCGGAGCGGCGATACAATTCGCCTTTCCGATGTCGCAGATATATACATAGCAACCATGGACGCGCAGTCAATCAGCCGCTATAACAGCAGCGAAAACATAACAATAAGTATACAAAAACCTCAGAATGTCAGTGCTGACAGAGTTTCTGCCCATGTAATGAGGGAAATCGGCTTAATAACCGCAGCACATCCCGATATAACCTTCATCGTTATAAATGATGACAGCATACAAATAGCCTCTTCAATAAATTCCGTAGCGCAGACATTAGTTTTAGCAATTTTGATTTCAATGCTCGTGTTGTTTTTATTTTTGGGCGATATACGCGCTTGTTTAATAGTAGGAAGCGCAATGCCCATTTCCCTGCTCGCGACCTTCATAATGATGGATTTAATGGGGTACACGCTTAATATCGTGTCTATGAGCGGGCTTGTCATCGGAGTGGGAATGATGGTTGACAATTCTATCGTTGTAATCGACAGTTGCTTCAAAGCAAGGACAGTAAAGAAAACCTTTACGGAAGCCGCGATTGAAGGCACAAAATTTGTAATGCTTTCTATTCTTGCCGTAACCCTGACTACGGTTGTTGTTTTTCTGCCGATTGCCTCTATTAAAGGGATAGCTGGGCAAATGTTCGCACCCCTGGGATTCTCGATTATCTTTGCGCTGGCTGCTTCATTGTTTTCCGCAATGACGCTTGTGCCGTTATTTTTCGTTCAGTTTAAACCTGTCGAAAGAAAAAAATCATTAGTACTGAAATTCTTTAAAAAAGTAGAAAACGGATATGCAAAATTATTATCTAAAGTATTAAGAAAGAAAAAAACCGTTGTTGCTGTAACGCTCGCATTTATGGCGCTTTCGATTTATCTTATCAGCTTCCTTAATTTTGAAATGATGCCTTCTACCGACGACGGTGTAATCCGCATATCGCTTGAAACCCGACCCGGCTTAAAACTTGAGCGCGTAGATGATATTTTAATTGAACTGGAAAAGATGGTGTCGGTTCACCCGGATGTTGAGCGGTATTCATTAACATCGGGCAGCGGCAATATCCTGTTTGGCGGTGGCGGGAGTATAATTACAGCTTACCTTGATAAAAACAGAAATATGCAGACGAGTGAAGTGATTGAGCAGTGGCGCTTGGAAACCCGGTATATGTTAGATGTTGATATAAATATTTCGCCTGTATCTCAAGCTGATATGATGGGGGCGTCAGGCGGCGGCTTTGAAATAGTTCTTAGAAGCGACTGTCTTGAAAAAATCAAGGAAGCTGTTGACTTAGTGGAAGAGGTAATGAATAACCATCCCGACATAATACGCGTAAGCTCCGGCATTGACAGAACAAGCCCACAGGCGGAAATCGTAATGGACACATTAATGGCGGCGGCGCTAAATGTATCACCTCAAATGGTTACCGGCGCTATATTTACGGCGCTGAACGGTTCGTCTGCTTCGGATATTCGCATTAATGACAGAAACTATTCTATTCGGGTGGAATATCCGCGGGGACGTTATCAATCGCTTA
>JAITFV010000327.1 GCA_031281115.1 Oscillospiraceae bacterium
CTGCGGACTTTTTTAGAAATATCCTTGCTGTACAGTTCGTTCACAAGGTTTTTCAGGGCTACGTCTAACGTCCCCGTGGACGTAAGGTGATTATTACTATCGAAGTGTTCGTTTACCGCAATAAATCGCACACCTAAGAACGGGAAAATCTGCTCAATGTAGTCGCCTACATCGACGATATTCCGCCCGAACCGCGAGAAATCTTTAACGATGATGCAGTTTATTTCATTATCTTTCACCTGCTCAAGCATTTCTGTTACGGCAGGGCGGTTCAGGTTCGCACCCGAATAGCCGTCATCAACGAATTCGATTATCCGGTAATTAGCAAATTCCGGATTTTCAGCAATATAACTATACAACAAATCGCGTTGATTGGTTATACTTTGGCTTTCACTATGATTGTTGTCTCCTAATGACAATCTTAAATATAAAGCGATTACGTTATCCTCTTTCATGCCGATACCTCACTTGCTTCAAGTTTTGCCTTTTCACGAATATAATCGTCCTTACTTAAAGCTCCTGCTTTGTACTTTTCATACAAAGATTTTCGCAAATTTACGTTCCTGACAGGTTCTGCTTTTTCAACGTTTTCTTTTTCCGTGATTTGCTGAGGTTCGATTGCCGGACTCACGCTCGAATTCGGCCTTTTTCTTCTTGCTTTTGCTATTACTTCGTTGTATTGTTTTTTGCGTTCCTGCCTGATTTCCCTCACGGCTTCAAAAGCATCATGGTCGATTATCGGCGGATGGGTGCCGTTCACGACAACCCAAAGCTCCGGCGATTTATTAACCCTGATACCGCCGTTCATAAGGTCGGTTTTATATTTACCCTGCTCCAGCCGCCCTAAGTACGCCGTATTCTCGGTAATGCGCTTGATTGCAGACTTATACCAGCGTTTGCTTCTGTGCTTCGGAACTTCTTCATCGTTGAGGATTCTCGCAATCGCCAAATCGCTGTAACCTTCAATCACAAGCCGGAATATGCGCCGCACTACCTCGCTTGCTACTTCATCTATTACAAGAGCGTTGCCGTCCTTGATGTACCCGAAAGGCGCAAAACTCCCGCAGAAATCGCCTCGCTTGCGCTTCATTTCATACTGCGAACAGACTTTCTTGGAAATATCCTTTGCATAAACTTCATTTATAAGATTTTTGAGCGGTATTATTAAACCGTCATTATTACTTGCCGTTGTACTGTCGTAGTTATCGTTAATCGAGATAAACCGCACACCTATAAACGGGAAAACCCGCTCTATGTAATTGCCCGTTTCGATATGGTTCCGCCCGAAGCGGGATAAGTCCTTGATGATAATGCAATTAATTTTACCATTACGAATATCGTCAAGCATACGATTGAAGCCCGGACGGTTGAAGTTCATACCCGTCCGGTCTGTGTCCTCGTATTCGCTGATGAGTTCCATGTCGGATTGTTCAATCACAAATTGCCGCAATAAGCTCATTTGCGTTCCGATTGAATCGCTTTCCCTTTTCCGCATATCTTCAACCGACAAACGAGCATACAGTCCGGCTTTGTATGTAGTTTGCAAGGGAATCTGCGGTTCGGTTCTGTTTTTTTTACTTTTCCTTGCCACCTATACCACCTCCCGTATCGGAATGGCGCATGTGACAATCTGCACAGCCACTTGAAACTTATCTCTGTACTTGAATGTAATGTCGATAATCCCGTCGTCTGTGATTTTAATTCTCTCAATCAGTGACACCATGACCTTGCGGGTAAGCTCGGTGATGTTACGGTATTGTTTGAACTCTGCTATCCACTTCTCTGTTTCACCCTCGCCGTTCAGGACTTTCTCAATATCTTTGCGTAATCGTTCTGCGGCGGCTTCAACTTCGGTGAGCTTTGCTGAATAAAGCGCGTTAAAATCGCTGTATTCCTGCCCGTCAAGTATGCCATCTTTGAAGTCTTCATACACAGAAGCTTTGAGATTCTTGTATTTATTAATTTCATCTTCTCTCAGCGAAAGTCCGGCAGAGAGTTTCTGCGCTTCTTTCTCTTTATGGGATAGAGAACTGACATACGGCAAAACTTCTTCAAGACTCAAGACGTTTGCAATATGCTTTTGAATCAACGTGAGAACGATGTCCGTCAGTTCAATTTCGCTTGTGCTGTGGGACGTGCAACCTCGCGCCTTTTTATTAGTGCCGCAAACGTAATATATGTACTTTTTCCCGCAGCTCGGCACGGTTTTCCGTGTCATGCTGCTGCCGCAATCCGCGCAGTACAGCAACCCTGCGAACGGATAGACTGTTTCATTATGCGAGTTGCTTCTCGTATCTAATGACATCAACCCTGCCACGACATCGAAGATTTTCTCGCTGATAATCGCCTCGTGCGCGTTCTCGTGTACGCTCCATTCGTCTTTCGGTTTCACGATACGGTTTTTGAGCTTATGATTGGGTGTCGTGGTCTTACCCTGCTCCAAAACCCCTGTATAGACAGGATTCGTGAGGATTCTGATAATCGCGGGAGCTGTCCAAACAGCCTTGTCGCCGTTCCTGAACGATGTAGAAACGCTCTGCCCGTTGAATAATTTATACTCCATCGGGCTTAATTCGCCGCGTTCGTTGAGCTTTTCGGCGATTCCCTGTTGACCGTAACCCTCGATTTTCCAGCGGAAAATGTCCCGCACGACTTCGGCTGCGTATTCGTCCACGATGAGCTTGTTTTTATTTTCGGACGACTTCATGTAGCCGTAGACTGTGAAATTGCCAATAAAATCGCCTTTCTTGCGTTTAATTGCAAGCTGGCTTCTGACCTTGACGGAAATATCCCGCAGGTATGCATCGTTGATTAAGTTTTTGAACGGCACAATCAAATCGTCCGAATCGGAACGTTTGTTCGCCGTGTCGTAGTTGTCGTTGATGGAAATGAACCTTACACCGAGGAACGGGAAGACGTTTTCGAGGTATCTGCCGACTTCAATGTAATTCCTGCCGAAGCGCGAGAAGTCTTTCACGATAATGCAGTTGATTTTTCCCTCTTTCACGTCCTCAAGCATCGCTTTGAACGCCGGACGCGAAAAGCTGGCACCGCTGAAACCGTCGTCTACTCTTTCCGAACAGAGGCGTATTTCGGGCATTGACTTTAAAAAATCTTTTATTAACTCTCTTTGGTTTGTGATGCTGTCACTTTCGCTTTTATCGCCATCTTCTTTTGAAAGGCGAACGTAAAGTGCCGCATTAAATATTTTAACGGACATAATCTACCTTCCTAATTCATTAGTCGTTAGCGACATATAAATTAGGAACTCCGTAAATTAGTCCGTGTTGTCATCATAACATACTTTTTGTTGTTTGTCCAGACTTTTTACGTTTTCCTTATTTTTTACCGCTAAAGCATTTGAAAATACCCTTTCACCCTTTCCTCGAACGTCGTTTCATTCGGCGAAAAGTTTATTCGTACTACTTTGTCCCCATATTTATAAAGGTATGGGTTTCCTATTAGTTTTATAAATTCCACAATTTTCTCTTCTGTGGGAAGGCTTTGATTTACATCTACTTCTCTTATATCAACAAGCGCGTCCCTGTCGATGGGTTCGTGGCAACGCTGCTTCATCACGTTCAAATCGGCTATAGTAATACTCAAGGAAATCCCCCTCTCTTGCTTGTCCTATTTTTGCCATCGCACGGCTTTACTCAATGATATGCGAGGGGTTGTTTATTTTATTACTCCACGCTTAATTAAAGTAGGCATGTTCCGGTTTTTTTACAGCTCCAACCGGTGAGGAACACTGGAAAGGCTCTGCACCTATACGTTTAAAGCATAGGTATTACGTCAATTCTTGTCGAATAGAAAACCGCCGCAATCCCGTTAAGGACTGCGGCGGTTCGTATGTAATATTCATTGTTTGCCGTTGAAAAACAACACAATTTGAATAATAACATAGAAAATGGGCAAAACACGGGCAGGAAGTGGGCAAAAGGCGGGCAAATATCGCAATTTACGACAAAAGAGACAGCCCGAAGGCTGCCTTAGCAAAACGTTGTATGTATTTTAATGCTCTTATTTGTGTAAGGACGTTAATATTGATACAATCACACTTTTCCCTTGAAAATTCGGACGGGTGCATTTTTCAAAAAGTAATCGTGTTACGGGTATGCACCCAAAGCGGAGCAGGCTCGTTTAGAGATTGAAATTTTTCTTTGCCGTTTCAATCAAGCTGTTTATAAGCTCACGATTGGTGTTGTAATCGTCCATTTTATTAATGCGGATCATGTACTGATGCCACCGCTTATCGTAATTGAAATCAAGACCGCTTTGCAAAAGGTCACACGCTACGAGAGAAAACTGCAAGAAATGAGCATTTTACAAGGGTGACATATCTTGATATTGTCTTAAAGGTGGCAGATAATAAAGTAGATTTTGAAACGGCAAAAAAGGAAATCCGTCAAAGCTTGAAATTTCAATAATCCAAAAGACCAAAAAGGAGAAAGCATAATGGATAAGAATATGGCTCATGCCGACAACAATTTAGACGCAATAATAAGAATTGTTACTGACTTATTTGAATTACCCCTTCTTTTGTTCTCCGTGTTCATAAAAAACAACGAATAAACGAAAAGCGCATTAATGAAGCACGATATTTCTTACTATCAAAGCAGCCTTGATAAAGATAGAATCTATATCAAACAGCCAAGAACGGGTAAATGCCCGCCAGAAAATGAAAATGGAGGTTATTGACAATTACACGGACGTCTATTCAGCCTCAATCCATTCTATGATTTCCC
>JAITFV010000011.1 GCA_031281115.1 Oscillospiraceae bacterium
GTATATTTTCGTGATAGCGCAGGGGGTCGTTAAAAGCTCTTTCCGGGTCAGCTACTATATCCCTGTTGTGTTGTATGTAGTCTTTCCAAATTATATTGGCGGGGTAGAATGTCGTCAGAGTTATTAGGTTTGCAGCTTCATATATGGCTTCGGTGTTGATGTATTCGCCGCTGTTATCGTTGTCATCGTCTAAAAAGAGGTTATCGAACGCATTTCCAAAGCTGATGTTATACGTCATGAAGAACGTGTTTGAATACCACCCCTGGAAGAAATAATTCATAAGCTGGGACCAAAGCATTTCCTCGGTAATATCGCTGTTTAAAATTACCCCCGTCAGTTCAAAAATATAAGCTTCGCTTATACCCATTGCGTTTAGTGCCGCTCTCATACTTATCAGTCCTGCGATATTTTCGCTGTTGAACTCACTGTCGAGGGCAATGTAACGCGCCTTGATTGCTTCAAGGATAAGCGACGGGTCATCGTCGTAGCCCCGTATAAGTTCTGCTCCCACACCGAGACGGAACAGGCGGGTGTGAAGCTGCTGGAGACGGAGGTTTCTGTTTTCGGCTTCTTCGTCTTCCTCAAGTTCGAGAAGCTCTGCTTGCAGCGCGTAAAAAACATCAATGAGATTGTACCAAGGGGTGTTATAATTCACATAGCTGTAAACTAAGTCAATATCACTTATACCCAGCGCGACTAAATGCCCGTAGGGGGTGCGATAGGTGGTATTACCATGAGTTAAAGGTCTGTTTTTTATAGCCGTCTCGCTGTTATAGTCAATCCGATGCGGTTCAAAATCGTATCTTATATCGTTCAAGAGCGCGCTTAATTCAGAGCGCCTGTGATAATCGGGTTCGCGGAGTAACTCCATATTGCCGAGCAGAAAATAATACTCCAATGAGGGACGGAGGGCGCTCCATTCGCTCACAGCTGTAATGTATTCCTCAAGGGCTTCTGTGTCAATATCGGGGTTGCCAGGAACGAGGGGTGAATCATCATATCCATCTTCTTCTGAAGCAGGAGGTGAAGTATCGTTTTCGGGAAGTTCCTCAGAAAGACCTCTAATAATTTCCTCCCAATAATCGCTGTTTTCAAGAACAGATTGCAGATAATCATACTTCTCTAAGAGTGCGGCAAGTGAAATCTCAAGCCGCGCCTGATAGAATTCCGGCTCTGCCGCGGCTATCGGACTAATTCTTACAATGCTTCCGAACTCACCGGACATCATACCTGCCACGCCTGACAAAGTCTGCAGCGCATACTCGTAGTCGCTCCTGACCGCCGAAGCGTGACTCCAGCCGATGATAATATCCCTTATACCCGTTAATGATTCGCGGAACGGCGTTCCGAGATACGGTCCGTATTCACGCAGGTCGTCCAAATCTATCTTTAATGTTTTTAAAGCGCGATAAATCTCGTCGCGGTATCCAACCCATTCACGCCATTGTAAGTTGCCGGAAACATCAGCAGCTTTTTCTTCCACATCTTTCAGCCCGTCTAAAAAGTTGAGGAATATCCACGAGACGGTTCTCTGCGGTTTTTCTTCTCCGGTATCCCCAATGTCGCCGGGATTCCAGCCGCCACTGCCGGGATTCCAACCGCCACTGCCGGGATTCCAACCGCCGCCGCTGCCAGGATTCCAACCGCCGCCTATGTTCCCGAGATAGTCAAGGTATAAGCCGCGCATATACTCGTTACCCCAGATGTGCGGATTGAGAATATCACCCTGCCCCGTGAAAATGTCACCGAATCGGGGGTGAGGTATGCTGACGAAATCGTCGTGGCGGGTTCTCGATGTTGTGTTATTCACTCCGATAAAACGTCTTACTACAGAGAAATCTACCACATATGACGGGTCGGTCATGCGGTTTAATTCATTGCTGTTATCCATGTGAGGGTTGTCGCGCAGGTATTTGAGCCTATTCTCGAAATGGTTAGGACTTATAAGGTTTCTGTTGTAAGCATCAATAAATAATAATCTTAAAATCCGCTCATATTCATGTTGACTCATCTCGATGGGGTCGCCCTCCGAGTCATCGGCGTCATTTAACATTTCTTCGATAAACGATAAATCTATAACCAAGTTCTCAAGGAACACGAAGCTGTCGCTGTTGTACGGGTGATTCGGGCGATTGAGTATATTATCCTCGTCCGGTGCGAGGAAGCGCATCTTAGAAACGAATTCTTCCGTTGAGGGCGTTCTTACGCGGGAGCTTATGTCATTGACTGTCAGCCCCGCACCAATGGGAATCCCTGCAACGATTGCGTCAGCGATTACCTTATACATCTGCCGGCTTCCGAAGGGTATGTCATTTTCCTCCATGAATGTGCGGATGTGGGGATAATAGCGTACGGGGTCGTTTGTGGCGGCGGTTCTGCGCATGACGACGCTTGCGCTTGCATCAATATAGTCCTGCCATGCCGCGAACCACAGGCGTTCGGCATCTGTTTCGGCATCTGCATGGGGGCAGGCAAGAATAGGGGCGGCGCGTCCGGCAAGGCGAACAGGTGCATCGCTGAATATGGAGGTAGGCATCTCTACTTCGCCTATGTCTTGAATACCCGCGAAAATATCAATTGCGGCAACAATCTGGTTGAGCAGAAAAAGCGGAAGTATAATAACAGTTAATATAACCTTCTCGGTTATGTCCGAAATGGCGGGCAGAATGACGTCGGTAATGACCATCGCGGCGTTCGTTAGGAAAAGGTCTGCTACTCTTTGAATAAGCCGCCCGAGGGTGTTCTCTATTACCCATCTGATTAGTCTTCTTAAGAAATCATCCGCCCTCCTCTCGTTTTGATTTTATGGTCTGTAATCCTTTATAGCCGTTTATAGTTCCTTAAATTAATCGAGTATAACTTGAAAATCACCCCCGCTTTTAGAATTAATCGATTCCTATTTTAAATCTGATAAGTTCGGTTTAGCTGAAATGTTTTTTTGGTTGGCACGGAGTCTCTCCAGCGCTGCTGACGATGAGGGAATCTGTATCTTCGGGACCTCTGATAACTTTACGGAAGGCTGAAGCTTCAGTCCCGAGGGTTTTTTGTATCGATTTACGCCCCAAGTGTTTAAGTGCGGGAGACGAGAGCTGTTATATCGCGGGTGCCGATGCATAGGCGGAGACTTTGATGACGAAACTTTCGGTTCCTCGCTCTGCGGCTGGGGAATGGAGACATCGGGTTCCGATAATGATATATTGGGGACAGGCTGCACAATCGACTCGGTTGACGGTGCTTCGGGGAGCAGCACTTCGGAGGACGGTGCTTCGGGAGGCGGAATAACCGCCTTGTTTGATGTAGATTCCGTGGACGGTGCTTCGGGAGGCGGAACAACCGCCTTGTTTGATGTAGGTTCCGTGGATGGAACTTTAGGCTTCTGCGATGTCGGCTTGAGAGGCGGGATTTTCGGTTTCGGTGATACCGGTTTGGGAGGCGGAACATTCAAGCCCGGGGTTGATGATACCGGTGGAACTATCGGAGGAATTTCCGGGATTACCGGCTTCTTTGACGTTTGTTCGGAAGATAGATTCTTCGGCTTCTTTGATGTTGGTTTGGAAAGCGAGGGGGGTGATGTCGAGGAACTCGGCAGAGATGTTAAAGACACTGCCTTATTAGTTTCGGGTATGGGAGGCATAGACTTTTCGACTGCAACCGATGACGAGGGTTTACTGTTCTTAACCGATATATCGGGCAGCAGCTTGCTCGAACCTTTAAACGAATTTCCGCCTTTATTCTTATCGGTGTCTTTGGTTTTAACGTTTATGTTGTCTTTTTTGTCTTTTTTGTCATCTTTGTTTTTGTCGTCTTTGTTTTTATCGCCGGTTAATAAGCTATTAATATTTCTGATTGAATTTGTCATAGAGTTCATGGTGTCAAACGGTTTTCTTACCATATCTAATGGTGCTGACATTATTCCTCCGACACCTTTTTTCGCGCTTTGCATTGCGTCGCCCGCTTTTTGTACTGTGTTGGAAACTCTTTCTACAGCACCCTGAACCGTTTGCATGGGGTTGGTGACTGAATTCATCACGCTTGATGCAGCTCCGGCTACCCTTGAACCTACCGCGCCTGCAGCTGACGAGCTCTCGGTTTGACCGCCGCCCTGGCTCGCTAATGTGGAAATCATGGTGTGTGACTTATATGTAGCGTAGATTCCGCCGACAATCAGCAGTGCTTTCAGTATAGCGTTAATCCCGGCATCTCTGTGAAGCACAAATTCAGGGCTCATCATTATCGGCAGTAAAAGTATAAATACTTTCAAAGTAATAACCGAACCGAAGCCGGCGACTATCTTCCCGATGAAAGATTCCCGCCACTTCTTAAACCGCTCTCCCTCGTCAAGCACCATCGGGGCGACAAAGAACGGTGAAACTATAAACATAACCAGCAGTTCATAAATTCGCTGCAGAAATACCATCATAATCATAAGCAGCATAACAATCGCAAATATTGATACCACTACCATGATGTAATAGTTTCCGCTTGCCAACAGCCTGTATGCGTCAAAATCTTCGCGTATTCTTCCCATGCCGGTAAAGTCTACGCCTCTCGCTCCGCTTTGATAAGCTATTCTTAAATCTGCGTATTTTTCGCGCTGCCGCCCTTCGTCAATAGATTGCTGATTCGGGACAAAGGTTACGGTGCCTTTGCCGGGAAGGGGCTGCCATGTCCCGTTCGCTGTTCCCGCTCTGATTCCGGTATAATTTACGGCTCCGTGGTGTGTCCCGGCAAAAAACATTACACCGGTAAGACTTACTCTGTAGGATTCTCCGACTGAACTGTCTATTATAATTCCCGTTTGCCGCAATACTAAGCCCGCTAAGTTAATTGAAGCAATACACATAAAAGGTATGAGCAGGAATGTAAGCATAGATTTCATGGTGAGACCCAAAACTTTACCGATAGGTTTCTTCCCTTCCAAATCGCCCATCGAGCGTATAACTGCTATGATTGCAAACCCGATACACAATGCCATAGCGACCATCGCAATTCCCCAAAACGCCCGCATTATCATCGGTTGAGCAAAAAAGTGGTCGAATATATTCATGTTATTAACGTTGCCGCCTGTAGCGCCGACATTTGTGTCTACTCCCGAGAATATGTCAATAGCTTGAAGCAGCAGGTCTACCAAAAACAAAGGAAAAACCAAGAAAAATAATATAACCATTTCACCCGCAAGATAGATTGCGGGCCAAATTGTATTCAGAATCCAAGCCAAAGCGTGTGCGAGAAGCCAATTCATAAGTTCGTTGATTGACGGCATAAATATTCCCTCCGTTTTTCCTGTTTATCAGGTAATTGCAAAACCCAAATTTAGGGCGTGATGGGGGCATCACGCCCTAAAATGGTTTAGTCATTGAACTTTAAAAGCGTCCTGCCCCTGCAAGAATTCTTACCGACAAGGTGAGGAGAAGCCGAAGTGAATACTGTCGTACTCACGGGGTTACGGCAATTTAGCGCTAAAAAAACCGCGTGGGGGCAGGGCGCCTTTAAAGTTGAATGACTATACATTTCCACTAACTTCCGAAAATCTGTCATGAGCGAGGCTGGTGTAATTGTCTGCTGTATAGGTTCCGGAAATCCATCGGCACATATCGGCATTTTTTAGCGCACCGATGGATTCCAAGCCTATGAGAGCTTCAGGTCTTATTGATTTGCCGCCCACTCTGTCATAATCGGTAAACCTATTCTCAGCACTACAACCAACACGAAAATAAGTACAAAACCTATTATTGCGTTTTTTAATGAACCCTTTGCCTTGTCGCGTTCCTGAGGTTCGTCAGCTTTTGCAAGTTTCAGGCCTAAGAATATGCAGAAGATTGCACCAACTGCACCGACTAAGGGAATAGCTATATTGAATATAGTTTCCAGCAAATCAGTGATAGGAGCTGTTACTGCAGTGAGGTCGGGAGATGATGACAGTAAAACCGAATAAAGATTAAACATTTTTGGTTCCTCCTTTCGTAATTATTCCATATTATGTTAAAGCTATAGGCTATTAAACATACGAGGTTTAGCGTACGCGCACCTTTTTGCGGTTGTAAATCAAGTACGTTGTGAGACCGACAATTAAAATTGATGAAACCGCGATTACCCAACCTGTAGGGACATCCATAACATAAAGTATTCTGAATGTATATTGAACTGAATTCCCTGCTGCATCGACAGCGGTTATATGGTAACGTCCCGCTTCACGGAGTATACGATTATGCGGCGGATTTATTTCGGCGCGGTTATACAGGATTTGCAGGGATATGTCATAAATTTCATCAGAGTGATATGCAATCGGACCTATAAAAGCATCGCTTCCGTCCTCCGGCCATACCAATTCTGTCTGCTCTCCTTCCGCTGATACATTGTAGAATGTCAGTACAGGCGGGGCAGTGTCGAGCGTGATTGAAACCGTAAATACAGTTTCAAATTCGGCGTCGGCTATAGTAAATTCATAATCACCGTCTTCTCTCATATCAAAGCTTCTGTTGTCCGGGATTTGCTGCTGCCGTCCCGCGAGCAATACTTCAACGATTGTAAAGCCGTCGGGCGCGTTATACACAGTCAAGCTATTAACCGGTTCCGCTGCGATAGTGAAAGTGAAAATCTCGGTGACAAAGTCGGCTGCAAGCACGAGCCTGTATACGCCGTTCTCAATTATGGCTTCGCCCAGCAAATAGGAAATGAAAAATCCGTTTTGCTCTATACCCAGCGTTCCCGGCTCAAAATTGAGGAATACCTCCCGGCTTGTAATCATACCGTTCGGGATATTGGTGATGAGCATATCGCCGCTGCCGTATGGGAAGTGATAGAGAGTGGATTCCGGCACAGGCTCGAACTCGGGCATTTCAAATTCCGGCTCAAAAATATTATCCTCTTCCGGCTCCTCTTCTTCGCTCACCGGATAAAACCAATCGGGGATTTCTGTTATTGTGTAGAACCATGAGGGGATTCTGTCGATTTGCCGGAACCATATCGGTTCGGACGGCAAATCATAAAACCAGTCGGGGAGTTCTTCAACACCGTAGAGCCAGTTCGGAATCGGCTCACTGCTCCCGAAAATCCAATCGGGCAGTACTTGCACCTCCTGCGCTTCGTCAGCAAATCCCGTTAAAAGCCCCATTCCGAGCGCTGCCGTAACTATAATGGCAAAGACAAAGCATGATTTAGTCCTTTTCTTCATGTTCGACCTCTCCATTACTGTTATTTTCGCCGCCTTCGGCGTTTCCGGTATTTTCAGCGGCATCAATAATAATGTTGTTCCTGTACTCAAGGTCGTAATAAACTTCATCACTGTAGAAAACATTACTCCTGACGTCAGAAAGGTCCATGATTCCGAATTTATAGAGTTTGCATTTGTAACTCGGGGTATATTTAGTTTTCAAAGGATAGTTACCGAATGTAACAATAATTGAATTCCCGGTATCGTTTGCATTGTTGAGTTTTTGCAAGTCGGAAGGGTAGATGAGCGGGCGGGATTGCATCTGTGTTGAAACCGAAACGCCGCCGCCGCCCTCTTTTGAGCTTAAAGAACCCGAGACGCTGCTGGTGGCGATTGTCATGTTACCGCACAGCTCCGAGAATTCCTTGCAGGTATCGATGTCGTTGGAGCCGATGAACATCTTTATACCGCAGTTACTCTTGATTATATCGGCGATTTTATCATCGTATACATTGCTTAGCTGCGCGTATGACTGCACTACCATGTTGAACCAGATTTTGCGGCTTCGTCCGACCGTTATCATCTTATCGAACTTATCAATTTTAGGCATATTCCCGAATTCATCAAGTATAAAGTAAACATTTCGCGGGAGCGAAAGGTCTTCTCTGGCTGACGCTTTCTTAATCAGTGCCTTGTATATACAGAGTACGAACACAGCCGCCAGACCGTGACGGGTGTCTTTTTCGTCGGGGATTTTCATAAACAGTGCGGTGGGTTGGTCAGCGAAGTCATCGGGATTTATGTCAGTGGCTGAAGTCAGTGCGCATATACCCTCGTCGTTGAACATTCCCATCTTATCGAAAGCAATAGACATATAGCTTGATAATGTATTATCAGCTGCAGCCAATACCTGTCTCGAAAGCGTAACCGCTTTGGAAAGTTGGCTGCGCCCTTGGAAGTAGCGTTTGAGTGCGGCGAACTCATTTTCTGAATTAGAGATTGCCTTGCTTAAATTAAAGAAGTTGAATTTTTCCACTGTCATCTCGAGGTCGGGGTTTTCGCTGTCCTCAAGCATTGCGAGAAGCGTTGCCATTATAATTGAGCGCGCACCCTTTTCCCAAACAGGGTCATCAGGGGACTCAATAGGACAAAGTACGCCCACTAAGTCGTTCATGTCTTCGTAACACTCGTCATAAATTCGCTGACGTAATACTTTTATTTTGTCTTTGAGTGTTTTGCCGTCTGCGTAAGCGACACCGTCATACTCAAACCAGGCTTCTCCGTAGTTTTCAGCAGGGTCGTTGAGTGTCAAGCCGGAATCAGTCACCAAGTCGGTTCGCTGGTATATACCTTTGCCTCTTTCGAGGTATTCCTGGTACATTTTATACAGGTTTTCGAGCGGATTCCAACGGTATGACGAATAAGGGTCGCGCAAGTCGAGCACCATAACCTTGTAGCCTTTTTCCTTGAGCTTCTGCGAGTGCATTTGGAAAAGCTCGCCTTTTGGGTCTGTGAGAATCATGGAGGAACCGGCTTGGGTTTCACCAAGGATTTGCACCATCGGATTTATGAAGGTCGTGGTCTTACCGCTGCCTGTAGCACCGATAATGAGTCCGTGCATGGGGCTGGCTAAGTTTACCTTCAGCTCTCTGCCTTTCATATAGGCACGAACGGGAACGCCGTCCTTTTTGCTCTTGTTCAAAGCGGAATAATTGTAGGGTTTGAAAAGACCGTCGCGTTCCTTATCGGTCAAGAAACGGGAGTTCTCAAGCGCGCTCTCAAAACCTTGAGCTCTTTCCCTCATCATTTTCTTAGCGCGTTTTATTTCGGTGTTGGCGAACACCAAATAGAGCATTACGAGCAACCCGCACAGCACCGCACCATATACGTAGGTGTTTGTATCAAGAAGCAGCCCGGGTTCCCAAAGCAGACTGTAATCCTGCGTTTTGCTTATTTCCGTGAAGTTTGCGATAAGTACGTTTACAAAATAACCCAGAACAACAACGGCAACCACCGCCAGAACAAACCACGAAATGATTTTTTTAAGCATATTGAATTAATCCCCCTCACCTTTTTGAAAAGTTGCGCCAAGCTTGTGCATTGTCATGCAGTTGCCTGACATAACTCTTACATTGATTTGCCTTTATCAGAATTATCGCGTTCCCGCGTTGGCAACAACAAACCATCATCCTTCTTTTTTATATTTTTAGATTGCCGCGAATCATCCAGGTCATCAAAAGTGACCTCCTTGCGGGCAGGACTCTTCGCAAGAGCAATTTGAGTCATCTTTTCCCAAAGCTTTGCTTTTATATCAGTTTCCTTTGAAAAGTCAAAACGAGCAGTATCAAGCATTATATTATTTCCCCCTTAGCCTCTTGCCGGCATAAGCTTACGTAGTTTTTCTAAGCCGCGATTATGTACTGTAGATACAGTGCTTTCATTCATGTTTAAGTCTTTTGCGATTTTCCGTATACTCTTCTCCCCAAAATATTTCTGTGATATAATTTCGCGAGTAAGGTCGCCGAGCCCCGCGAGCGCAGAGTAAAGCTCACGCAGGTCTTCGTCCCTAATTATTGCGGCTTGTTCCTCAAAATCCACGCTCAAAGCCGTCGTATTCGTTAAATCATCAAAATCGACTTGAATGCGACGGGAGCGGAAGTAATCATTGATTGTGTTTTGAGCTATCGTGAATAACCACGTTGAAATGCTTCCCTTTTTGATATCGTAACTGTCGAAGTTTTCCGTCACTTTCAGAAAAACCGTGCTCGTTAAATCTTCAGTTACCTGCTTATGCATAACCTTGTAAAATATAAAGTTATATATTTTCGGGAAGAATTCTTCATACACCTGCGCAAGGTCCATGCGAGCCTCCTTGCAAGTTTTTATTTTTCGCTTTTTTAATTATTGCCGCCCATACCCATTCCGGCTTCTTTCTTAACAATAGGTTCCTGTCGGTCTAACTTCACGGAATTTCTTTGCTGACTCTGCTTATTTTCCCCGAGTAATGATTTAGAAATATCTATTTTTCCAACGAACTTTTCATTTTTTTCGTTCATTTCGTTCATTTTATCCATTTCGGAGAGGACATCGTATTCATCCATGTAACTCTCTGCTTTACTATTGGAAACACTTGCCGGACCAACGAATTTCTCATCTCTTTCATTTGCTTTGTTTGCTCTTTTCATATCCCTGGAGGTTTCGGCAACTTGTGTCCATTTATCTATATCTCTTGCGTAATACCTGAAGCGTTCCCTTTTCTCGTCGTTCCACCCGCTTCCTTCTTTTTCAAACCTGCTCCTCACTGAATTTGCCGTCTCATCATCCACCGACCTGCCGAGCAGCCTCGCAAAAAACCTTCCGACTCTTGTTCCTTTAGGGTTTGCCGTATTTGCTTCTTTTGCGGCATCTTCTTGCTGTTTTAATTCATCAAGTTCTTCCATTCTGCTCTTCCCGTTTTCACCCTCAGCCGTCCAGAACTTCCACTCATATTGATAATCGGTGTATTTTTTCATGTCCTGGTGTATGAACTTATCTTTGATTTTTTCAACACCCTTCAATACTTCTTCGCGTCCGTTATTCGCGTTCTGCAAAGCTGCGGTATATCTTGCTTTTGCGCTTTCATATTTGAACGCCGCGATTTGTTTTGTAAACCAGTTAGCCATGATTTTATCCTCGCTTTTCAAGTAATTTTTTGATTTCTTATAATGTTATACGAGATGAACTTCGAGGTAGCTCAAATTGTTTTAACTTAAATTAATTGTGTCACGATTTTTCCATTGCATTTTTTTGCTTTACGGGTTCATTCTTGTTTAACTTCGGTGAGTTCTGCATTTTCGGCTTATTATCAAACTTGTCGGAAACGTCTATTTTATCAACATATTTTTCATTTCTTTCGTTTCTTTGGTTCAATGCGTTCATTTTTTGCAGTTTCAGGAGATTACTTTGTTTGGTTTCGTCCCAACCGTATTTTTCTCCTGTTATACCGAATTTGTCTTCCGCATTGGCTGCACGTTCTTGCGAGACCGACCTGCCTAACAACCGAGCAACAAGCCTTCCGAATCTCGTATCGTTAGTGGTCGCTGAGTTTACACCTATTGCTGCCTCCGATGCGGCGGCAGCTTTTCTGTCTGCGGCGGCTCCTTGCTTTTTGTTTAAATCGTTCAGCACATCTTCT
>JAITFV010000038.1 GCA_031281115.1 Oscillospiraceae bacterium
CGTTTGCCCGGTGTAATACCAGTTCCAGTGATTAGACAGCTTGGAGAAAAATATAATCAGGAAGCCGCCGGGTGACGTGCCTGCGAGTATTGTTTCCAGCTGCTCGAAAATAGAAATCTGCCAAACATTATTGAAAATCATATTCCCGAACAATGCGATAACCGCAGGGATTATAACAAATATAAGCGCGGGATAAACTACGGTTTCATAAACCCTGCCGCATATAGCCGCACAGAAAATCGCAATGATATAAACCGAGATGATTGTCAACAGTCCCGCAAACATCGATGCTGTTATCATTCCCATAATATTCGGCAAGCCATCGTGGAACGTTTCCTCGGGGAAGCCTACTTTTATTATCAGCAAGCCGACAAGCGCGCTGATAATGTAAGTCAGTGCAAGCGGAACTATGCCGGAAGCGAAGTCCCCCCAGAATCTGTCGCGGCTTTTTATCGGCAACGACCAGCTGAGGTCAACGCGCTCGCGGCGATTGTAGTAGTCGTAGCAGTTGACGCCGGCAGTGTAAGTCAGGAGCATAAATACCGATGCCGCCACCACGCATAAAAATATACTTATTATAAGGAACGAACCCGTTCCGTCAGTATAACTCTGAGCTTCCTCCGCATTGAGGTTGAGCGACAGCGCAAATGTAATGAGCGGAAAACTTAAAATACCGCATAATATCATTATAATAAGTTGTGATTTCAACGAATAAATCCTGTAAAGCGTATACTTTAAGAAATCATTATTAATCTTTGCTATTCTGGAAATCATAACCTAACACCTCCAATTCGTAAATAAATATTTCTTCTAAGGAAAGCGGAACTATATCAAGGATTTTCGGGTTGCGGGCGGCGATTTTCGCTTTTATGTCCTCGGTTTCACCTTTTGCGATGATATAAACAACGCTTCCCGTCCGGTCAAAGTGCAGAATTTCAAGGTCTTTAAAATCTTCTTTAGTATACTGCTCGTCGAAAGCCGTCTGGATTTTTTGAATGTTGCCTTTGAGGCTGTCAAGCTCGCGGTCAAAGACGATTTTTCCTTTATGCAGAAGCCCCGCCCTGTCGCAGAATTCGTCGATTTCAAACAAGTTATGTGATGAAATAATCACGGTCATCTCGTTATCTAACATTGCATCAACTAACATCTTTTTGACAATAATCCTCATGGTCGGGTCGAGCCCGTCGAAAGCCTCATCAAGATATAAAAACTCAGGCTTGCATGAAATGCCGCAAATCGCAAACGCCTGCCGCTTCATGCCTTTTGAGAAGGTCGCGAGTTTTCTGTTCGCGGGGAGCCCGAGCGCCGCCCTCATCGCTTCAAAGTTTTCTGCTGAGAATTTAGGGTAGAACGTTCTGAAAAAGTCGCGCATTTCCGGTAGCGTGTAGTTGTTCCACTGCACGGTTTCATCGTTTACAAAGAAGATTCTTTGTTTAATTTCGGGGTTATCAAAGACGATGTGACCATCTACGCAGACTTCTCCGGAATCTATGCGGTAAATCCCCGAAAGTATGCGCAGAATCGTTGATTTTCCTGCGCCGTTTGAGCCAATCAGCCCGTAGGCACTGCCTTTTGGTATTTCCAGGTCAACACCGTCAACAGCCGCATAACCGTCGAAGGTTTTGACTACATTACTAAGTTTTATCATAAGGGTTTTCCTTTCTGTAAATAGTTTCGCTCCTACGATATATTTTCCACGGCTTCTATTAAAGCCGGCTTTTCGATTCCGCAATTGAGTGCGTTTTTTACGCTGTCGGTAAATGTTTTCATCGCGTATTTCCGCAGGGAAATTATACCTTCCTCGGAACCGCTTACATAGCTCCCTTTAGCGGGAACCGAGTAAATCAAGCCGCGCTGCTCTAAAATCGTGTACGCTTTCTGCACTGTATTCGGGTTTACGCCGAGCTGCTTTGCGACTTCGCGCACGGCGGGCAGCTTTTCGTCTTTCTGCATTACATCTGTGGAAATAAGCTCTGTTATACGCCTGCAAAGCTGTTCATAAATCGGCGAACCGCCCTTGATAATGATTGAGAACATAGGCACATCCTCCTTTCCCGGGAAGAGAGAACACAATCTCACTTCCTGTGTTAGGAATTGCCAAGAAATAAACATGACATCTGATTTGTATTTTTGTTGCCATACTGCGTTAAAATTTTCCGCAAGGCATAAAGCATTACGAAAAATTTTGCCTTGTCTGACAACAAAAACCCTGCGTCAGATTTGCCAACTTTATTTCTTGGCAACCCCTTAATCGTATTAAATGAACTAATACAGATATTATAACAGGAAGTTTTTGGAATGTCAATAGGTTTTTGGAAAAAATTCTAAAAAAATTTTTTTCTCATATATTATAGACAAGCAAAACAAGCTGTTGGGGGAAATAACGTGTATAAATATAAAGGCTTATCTGCGCGTGAGGCAGAGGAAATATTAAAACGTGATGGCGCGAACATACTTTCCGAAAGCAAAAAAACGGGGCTGCTTTCGGTTTTCGCGGGGCAGTTCAAGGATATAATGGTGCTGATTTTATTAGCGGCGACCGCGTTCAGCCTGCTGATGGGCGAGATTTGGG
>JAITFV010000305.1 GCA_031281115.1 Oscillospiraceae bacterium
ACAAAAGGGCGCGGCGCGGGCGGAGACCCTAATATTGCTGCGGAATCCGCGCACGAGGACCGCGAAGAAATCGAAAAAGCCTTAAAAGGCGCATCGATGGCGTTCATTTCAGCGGGCATGGGCGGCGGAACCGGAACAGGCGCAGCTCCCGTAATCGCGGAGATTGCGCGTGAGCAAGGGATTCTCACGGTTGGAATCGTGACCAAGCCGTTCGATTTTGAGCGCGAACATAAAATGAACCTCGCGCTTAAGGGGATTGCGGAAATGCGCAAGGTTGTTGATGCTTTAGTAATCATTCCTAATCAAAAACTAATGAAACTTAATGAACGCGCACTAAATTTCAGGCAGGCGTTCGCTATGGTTGATGATGTTCTGTATACAGTTGTGCGCAGTATTTCCGAGCTGCTCAACAATACCGCAGTCATGAATATAGATTTTGCCGACTTAAAATCCACGCTCGAAGAAGCGGGTGACGCGCATATTGCAATAGGTATCGGTACCGGCGATAATAAGGTTGACGAAGCTGTACAAAAAATTGTGAATTCGCCGCTGCTCGAAACCTCGATTGCAAATGCGGGCAAGGTTCTTGTGAACGTCATTTTATCGGAAGATACGCTGCTTTATGAAGTTGACGAAGTTATGAATAAAATCACCGGTGTGGCGCATCCTGATGTTAAAGTTATATACGGCGCGGATTATGATTCTAATCTGAAGGATGAAATGAGGGTTGCAATCATCGCGACCTGCTTCGGTAACGGTGATAACCCGGGGAACGCGGATGAAGTCAGGGTCGCGGCGGAGGCGGCTATAGCGGCTAAGAAGAGGGGCGGGGATGACGGAAGAAGCAGTTCCGCTGCCAGAGCGTTTACGGTGGAGTTCGGTGATGACGATGATATTCAAACAACAAATATGAAATCGCTCGACCAGTTCATCACTGCGAATCTTTCTGAAAGTTTCGAGGATGACCCTTTCCGGGATTTAGATGAGATATTTAAAAAAAGATAAAATAAAATCCGACAGAATAAAACAATTTTCGCCTGTATTTAGTAGTAATCTGCAATGAATTCTACTAAATGCAGGTGTGCTTATTTTTTTTCTGCCAAAGGGCGAAAAATTTACCATTTTAGCTTGAAAAAAAAGTGAATATGTTATAAAATAGATTAGAGGAGAATTTTTTTTGGAGGATATGAAAGTATAATGACTGCATTCGGCAAAATTGCATCTTTTTTTAAAAACAAGTGGACAAAAATAGGTTTTTCGGCTTTATCACTGGGCTACTTCTTTTTTATGCTGTGGCTGGCGTGGCTCACGTTCACGTTCCATTTAGTACCGACGAACCCTGTCTCACTCTTTTCACTGTACTTATTGATTAACGTACTGTTCGGTACGGTGATGATTTATACCCGCAAGCAGGTCGCGACACAGATTACTGCCTGCCTTCTGCACCCTTGCATTTTAGTAATGCTGGTTTTTGCGTTCGGAGATTTGTATTTGCTGATTCCTGTGTTCGCGATGGCAACAATAGTTTTTTTCGCCGCAGGTACTCCGGAATCGCTTAAAACCATACTCGGGACGGTTTATTTGATTCTTTTTGTGCTGACGGTTCTCGGATATCTGACGTTGCAAATCTTCGCGATTACGAGAGATATGTTTCCCGTGAATCTTGAGCTGCGCAGCGAAACCTATATATATTCCTCCGACGGCTCATACAGGCTCGTAATGTATATCGACAAAGAGGACAAGGAGAACCGCACTGTCGCTTTTCATGCCGAGTTCACCGGCAACGATATGACTCTGCCGTTCCTTGACTGCGAGAGATACGCCGGAAGTACAGAAGTTTACAGACAAAGGCTGCCCCGCGATTTTGAAGTTGAGAGAGTCAGCAATTATATGCTTGTTATAAAGGAATTTGAAACAGACGCAGACACAGGCAGAAGGATGCCGGCGGGAGAGAAGGAAGTCGAATGGCTGACGGCTGATAAAATTCTGATAGACGAACACGTTTTTACCGCGCCGGACTTTACAAGACCTATTGTTGAGGGTGTCGAAGAAAACGAGGGTTGGTTCTCGGGTGAAACCGTTCCTTTCGATGTGAGTCCCGGGGAAATTACCCGCTGGGAACCGCCGGTTGCCGACCCGATACCCGAACCGGCAGAAGAATAAAAAATAGGACGTGAAACTTTTGAATACGAAAATTAACCTTACCGGGAAAAATTCAAATGATATATATTCGGTTACTTATCCGAATAATCTTTTGTATTTCATGAAATATGATTTTAATCTTTTCATGGAAAGATGTGTAGACCTGTGCAAACTTTACATGAAAACGGGAGAATACCGGCAGGAAGAAGCTGCGGAAATCCGTAACTCAATTGCGGGCTGCCATAAATATTTCGAGCAGAATCTGCGCGGTGTCTTTGAGAAAATCGTTATTGACTGCTGGATTGAGTTTCTCTGCCGTCAGAATGAAATAGGCGTTATTACGCTTTGGAATAATTATATTCCATGCAGAAATGATTTTGAAAAGGCTGTGTTCATGCGGCTTTCAGAATATCGGCACGGACATGCGATTAACCAGTGGGTTAATATTCTGAAAATTCAAGAATACGCGAACATAAAAGTGGATTTTATTTTTTCCGGCAAGCTTAAAAGCTTCGCAGAAGCCGCCGCACGTGCGAATTATTTCGATTTGATGTTCAATGTTGTTGCAAATGAACTCGGCTATGACCTCAATTCCACGGCTGATAACAAAGTTTTTACAATGGGCAGGACACCAAACTCTCCCTTCATCATGAGCAATGTAAGCCGTGAAATCGTGCGGAACTTGCTGGGCGACTTACGTTACGGAGACGACAGGGGGCGCAAAGGTCATAAAAATGAAATTGTTTCCGACCAGTTAGCGATGGACGCATTCTCGTCTATGAAGCTGTTTCTGCCGCAGAGCGGAGATAATATCGTTGAAACGATGATTAAGTCACTGTCCGAAACGCCGATAAAAGTTTTCATGCCGACGAGCTTAAAGGCGGCAATTGACTTGGAGATTGACGCGATTATCGAGAATGGCGGATATTTGCAGCACTGCGAGCTTTGCAAGGATTATTACCTGCGCTCGGAGGATTATGACTATGATTACTGCGACAAACTCTCCAGAAACGGGCGCAGCTGCCGCGAGGTTATGGTAAAAAAAGAAGGGAAAGAACGCAAAGTTCTGCTCGAAAGCGTAGATGCCGCTCTGCTAAATGAGCGGTGCGACCGCCTTTACAAAGAAATGAGCTCACGCATTAATGTGGAATTCACCCAGCGGGATTTCTCCGATTGGTGCAGATATATGAATACAATTCGCGACAATATCCTGAACGGCGCTGCTACTTTGAGAGACTTCGAGAACTTTGCGGAGTATTCGCGCTCGATGTCATTCTTGCCGGGTTCGGCAGACAGCGATGCGAAAAGACGGCGGATTGTTGATAGAAGTGAGAGTAACAAAACAGGAGAAGAAGCAAAGGACGAAAAAGGCAGAACCGTCAAGCCGTTCCTGCCGCCGCGGGTCAGCAGAAAAGACATGATAAAACCCGAACCTGAACCCGAATACTACGACGAAGATAACGAAGAAGAGGAAGAGGCGGCTGTTGTCCCGGTCACGCAGCGGGTTTCATCGAAAGTAATCAGGGGTATTAATCCCGAAACATTTACATCGAGCGGAGTGGTAATTCCTTACGGAAGCAGAATTACTCCGACTCCCCTGCGCGCGGAGCCGATTGTGAATAATCCAGCGCATCCGAGCGAAGACAGCGTAAAAATTTATAACGTTAAATCAAAGGAAAAAGAAAAACCTACCGAATATGTTAAGGTATTTAAGCCGAAAAAGCAACCTGTTATCAGCACACCGCTCAGCGACAAACCTGTGATTCCGAAGCCTGTTAAAGCGGCTGCTTCAGAGCAGTATGCACCTGCGCATCCGCCTGTTTCCGTCGCTAAAAAAATCCCTGCGTTTTCAATACCTCCGGCGCGTGAAACGGGTTCCGCGCCCGCGCTCAGCATACCGAAATCACAAAACAAAGAGCAGCCGCCTGTTCGCGAGCGCGCTCAGCGGGAGTTCTACGCTTCGCAGAAAATCGAGGAAACACAGGAAATCGGATTTAATGATATTCTGCGCGGATTAGAGCGCAAAGACGGCTTCGCAGATGAAACAATTCCGACGGACTCCGAAGGTGTGCCGGTTTCGCATAAGACAAAAAGAGTCATGGACGCTATATTTAAGCAGTCGAAGCCGAGCTTGTTTATAAACATGAACAAGGAAGAGTAAGTATGGGGCGGTTGGGTTTAATTTCGCAAGAGGTATTCGATGAAACAAAAAAATATTAGACGAAAATGATTAAAAATTAAAACCGCTCTTTTTTCTTGAGCGGTTTTATTGTCTGACATAAAAAATTGCCAAGTTTTGTAAAATTACCCCTCTCTTGCCAGCTGCCTGTTCACAAACTCAATATCAGCCTGCACCCAGCGCGGGTTGCCCGAATTAATTTCGGCAAGCGAAAGCAGATAGGTTTCATAACGATTCATCATGGTTCCGGCGTCTAATCTGTCCTGCACATCATCGCTTGCCAAAAGCTCTTCATGCCTTACAGGGTCAAAGGGAAAGAACAGCGTAGCGTCAGAGAGGTCGTTATTGTTTATAGTTAAGCGGAAATAAGTCGGGATGTAACCGCCTGCTTCAGTCGACAGCACACCGAAAATTATACACTCTGTGGTTATTGCGTCGCGTTTAACAAAGATTTCAACAGCTTTGAAATTATACTCTGCAGGGATAGCGAGCGCAGTTACGGTTCTGAGTGATTTTAGGCTTATTTCGTTTGTATAATTAGAAAAAACACCCTGTTCCTGAAAATATTTAAGTCCGTAACCCGCTCCGAAGCCGATTGCCAATATAACAATGCAGGCGATGATTCTCTGTACAATCCGTGGCAGGCGGAAGCCGTGTACCTCGGTTACGCCTTTTTGTATAATAATATCATCAGAATTATCATCGTCGTCGGGTTTTTCATTTTTAAAATCTAAAGGGGATGGTTCAAGTCCCGGAAGTGGACCGCCGGGCGGAACTTCGGTTCCGTTGCCCAGAATTTCATCGAAATTAATATCATTCATCGCCGACAATGCGCCGTCAAGTTCGGAAAGGCTGCCGCCCAGCTCAACCGCTTTGCCGGATTCAAAGTCTGCTATTTGGCTGTCACTCAAGCCGCTGTCTCCGCCGCCGGCAAACATTTTCGATATTTCGGCACTATTATCAACATCAGGCTTCGCATTTGCGTTTGCGCCGCAGTTTGTGCAGACAGTTGTACCGGCAGGGAGTTCCCCGCCGCATTTTGGACAAGAGTTTGCCATAATTCTACCCCCGAATGATTTATAGTCTTTTTTATTCTATCATGTTTATCTGTTTTTGTCAATGATTGACTAAAAAACTGTTATGTGTTATAATGTATCATGAATATAAATCTAAAAGGTGCGTAATGAAAAAAAGTTTCATCGCTTTATTAGCAGCAGCGCTTCTGCTGTCTGCCTGCGGTAATACGGATACTGATATTACCGAAGAAATAGACAGCTTTGAGGAAGAACCGGAAGAAATAATTCCCAAAAACGACATAATTATAGGAACGACGGGCATGACCGGCAGTTTTTCGCCTTTTTACAGCGTGAGTGCGGGTGATGCTGACGTTATGAGCGTGATTAATGTGCCGTTGGTTACACTTGACAGGCGGGGTGAAGTTGTGCGGAATGCCGCTGTGGGTGAGTGGCGTATTTATAACGGCACCGAGTATTATTACGAGGGAATCGCCGATACAATCATTAATATAACTGAGAATAATACAACAGTTCTGACGTTCCGGCTGCGGGAAGATGTTTTTTTCAGCGATGGCGTGAACATGACCGCCGATGATGTTATTTTTACGTTGAATACGTTGATTAATTCACAGCAGAGCGCGGTTAGCGCGCTGCCTGTTGCGGGTCTTGCCAATTACAGGGCAAATGCAGTTCCCGAGGTTTATGAAAAGTATGCGGAAATCGTTGCCGAGGGAGGATTCACCGAGGAGCAAGCCGAGCTGTACCGCGAATGTGAGCGGCAGGCGTGGCTGACTCACATAGAAGCGATTATTGACTACTGTGTGCAGAATTACGGCGGCTCCGCACATATAATCGCTGAAGGCGATATAAACGAAGAAAGTTGGCTGCAGGTTGCGCTGGCAATGATGGTGTGGAGAATCGCCGATTTTCCGGTACTCGGAGAGGACAGTTACGGAAATTTCACCTCAGTTTCAAACAGAGTTTGGGATTTTGTGTACACGTTCCCGACGCCCGGCTGTTTATTTGAAGAGTTTTATCTGCTTTATGACGGCGATTTAGAGGCTTATATCAGAGCGGAGAAAATCGGGCAGCCGTGGCTTGATAACGTGCAGGAACGTGCAGAGCTGCTATTTATCAGGGAGATGGCGGCTTCGGACGAAGAGAATAGCGCTGTAAACTTCATAAGCGGAATCCGCAGAGTAAGCGATTATATAGCAGAAGTGACGCTTGAGGGGCATATTCCCGCGGCTGTTTATGCATTTACTTTTCCGGTTGTGCCGGTACATTATTATCTTGATTCTGCTCACCGGCAATTTATGCCCGGAGCGGGTCCGTATAAACTAACCGGCTTTGAAAACGGCGTTGCCGCGCTTGAAGCAAACGAGTTTTATTTCAAAGGAACACCCGGGGTATCTGAAATCTTTTTTGCAGAAACGGATGTGAATGACTTGGTTTACGGCGTTGCTGCCGGTGAAATAGACATAGCTGCGGTTGTGGCAGAGCGTGATGTTCTTGGCGAGATATATGCTTACAGCGAGGCAGAGATTAAAACACAGGAAGCCGATTACGGCGCCTTCGGGTTTATCGGATTCAACGCAGAGCGTGTAAACGATGGTGAAGACCCGCTAAGTGAAGCGAGTATCAATCTCCGTAAGGGAATCGCGGTGGTTTTCGCGGCGTATCGCGATATTTCGGTTGGGAATTTCTACGAGGGTGCGGCACGGGTCGCGGAATATCCGGTTTCAGGGGTCTCGTGGGCGGCTCCGCGCACAGGCGACAACGGCTTCAGAACAGCTTTTAATACCGATGTTACGGGCGAGTTAATTTACGATTTTGATATAAGTGAGGCGAGGAGGCTTGAAGCTGCGAGGCGCGCTGCGCTCGGCTATTTTCAAGCGGCAGGCTGCGCGCTGAACGCGGCAGGGACTGCGATTATTGAGCTTCCCGAGGAAATGAGCGGCAACTATGAGGTTTACGTAGTGGGTTTCGGCACAGGCAGACATCCGTCGTTTCTACTGCTAACGATGGCGGCAGATACTCTGCGAACAGTTGGGATTAACATTGATATTATAGATGTTTCATCGCAGGCTGAGATGTATGAAGCTGTGTTCAGCGGCGAGGCTGATATGTGGTGCGCGGCTTGGCAAGGTGATATTTTACCAAACATGAGCAAGGTTTTCCGCAGCGGCGGCGAGGAAAATTTCTTCCGGCTTTCGGACGAGATGATTGACCAAAGGATTGATTTAGCAAAAACTTCGCTGAATTTAGAATTTTACAGAGGT
>JAITFV010000087.1 GCA_031281115.1 Oscillospiraceae bacterium
CTCACCGGCTTTCTCGGCAAATCCTGCATGAATATCGACGTGAACTCTATGAAGCCGCTCGATAATCTCTGTCACCCCGTTTCTGTTATCGCGGAGGCTGAAAAGCTCGCGGCGGCGGCATTCGGTGCGGCACACGCCTTCTTCATGGTAGGCGGGACGACCTCGTCGGTGCAGGCAATGATTTTTGCGTCTGTCAAGCGCGGCGAAAAAATAATTTTACCGCGTAATGTCCACAGAAGCGTAATAAACGCGCTTGTCCTAAGCGGTGCAGTACCTGTTTATGTCAACCCGAAGGTCAATAAAACGCTCGGTATTTCGCTTGGAATGTCGCTCGAAGACGTGAAGTGTGCAATCGCAGAAAACCCCGATGCGAAGGCGGTTTTAGTGAACAACCCGACTTATTACGGGGTTTGCTCCGACTTGCAGTCAATCTGCAAATCAGCGCATGAAAATAATATGCTTGTGCTCGCCGATGAGGCGCACGGCACACATTTTTACTTCGGTGAAAACTTACCACAAAACGCGATGAGCGCGGGTGCGGATTTATCGTCGGTGAGTATGCATAAATCCGGCGGCTCGCTTACGCAAAGCTCATTTCTTCTGATTAAGCCGAGTATTTCGGCGCGTAATATTAACGAAGGTTTTGTAAGACAAATTATTAACTTAACGCAGACTACTTCCGCGAGTTATCTTTTGATGAGCAGCCTTGATATTTCCCGAAAAAATCTGGCTCTGCACGGCAGGGAAATTTTCAAGAAAGCGGCTGAGCTCGCCGAGTATGCGCCGTGGGAAATTAACTTAATCGGTGACTATTACGCCTACTCGCGCGAAATTATAAATGGCGATACTATTTTTGATTTTGATATAACGAAGCTGCCGGTGAACACGCTTGAAACAGGGCTCGCAGGAATTGAAGTTTATGATTTACTGCGTGATGATTACGATATTCAGGTGGAATTCGGCGATATCGGCAACATTTTAGCTTATATCTCGGTCGGTGACAGGGAGCGGGATTTGGAAAGGCTCGTCGGCGCTCTTTCTGAAATCCGCCGGCTTCATAAGCGGGGCAGAGCAGGGATGCTGACACAGGAATACATCAACCCGATTGTTGAAATGTCACCGCAGGACGCTTTTTACGCGCCGAAAATTTCACTGCCGCTCGGCGAAACAGTGGGAAAAATTTCAAGCGAGTTCGTAATGTGCTATCCTCCCGGAATACCGATTCTCGCCCCCGGCGAGCGGATTACCGCTGACATTGTTGATTATATAAAGTATGCAAAAGAAAGAGGCTGCTTCATGATGGGTGCAGAGGATGAGAAAATTGAGAGATTGAATGTGATAGTATAAGGAAAATTAATATAGGATTTTTGTAATATATGCAGGTGACTGAGTATGATTAAAGAAATAAACAACAATGATTTAAAGCAAGCGCTTGACCTTGTTAATGAAGTTTTTTCGGAATTTGTTGCTGTTGATTACTCGGAGCAAGGAAAAAATACATTTCAAAATTATCTTGATAAGAAATATGAGGAAATATTTTCAAATTTGGAATCCGGAAATAAAAAGATGTGGGGATACTTCCGGGGCGATAAGATTATCGGAGTTATAGCTACAAGAGATGTTTCCCATATCGTTCTCATGTTCGTTGATAAACAGCACCACAAAAAAGGAATAGCGAAGAAATTATTTAATGCTGTGCTTGAGGAGCTAAACGATAAACAAGATGTAACACAAATAACTGTTAACTCATCACCTTATGCTGTTACAGTATATGAGTGTTTAGGTTTTGAAAAAACAGGTGAACGGCAAGAAAAAGACGGCATAATATACATACCTATGAAACGATTATATAATCAATGAGGAACTAATATGTGGATTTTATTTGCGCTTTTAGCTGCACTTTTTGCCGCGCTGACGTCAATTCTCGCCAAAATCGGAATTGAAAACGTCAATTCTAACTTAGCGGTCGCTGTTAGAACCTGCGTTGTTCTCATTATGGCGTGGGGTATGGTTTTCATTACGGGCAAGCAGAGCGAAATCGCAGACATAACACAGAAAAGCTGGATTTTCCTAATCCTTTCGGGCTGTGCGACGGGGTTGTCGTGGTTGTTTTTTTTCAAGGCTCTGCAAATCGGCGATGTTTCAAAAGTAGTGCCGATTGATAAACTCAGCGTTGTTATAACAATGGTTCTCGCGTTTATAATATTGGAAGAGAGTTTAAACGCAAAGACGATTATCGGCGGGATTTTGATTACGATTGGGACGTTGCTGTTTGTGCTTTAAAAGGAGGGACATAAAATAAAAAATAATGAACTGAGCAATAGAGCAAAAGCAGCAAAAATGTTTCTTCGGATTTCAATTTTACCTTATGTATATATAATTGCTCATTCCGATTCTTCCTGCGTGTCTTTTGTATCAAATAGTTTATATAATTATAAAAACTATAAAAAAGAGAAAACAATAATGAAAATATAACCACCCCGCCGCTAAAGCGGCACCCCTCCACAGGAGGGGAGCTTGGGACTGCGAAATTATAGAAAATTCCCCTCCGAGGAGGGGTGGACGGCGAAAGCCGGACGGGGTGGTTTAGAATTAAACGATTTATAAGCAATATGAGGTAATTATGGACTTATGGTTCAGCGAATACCACACCGAAGATGTGCGGTTTTCAATCAAGGTAAACAAGCAATTATATTCGGGGCAGAGCGAATTTCAGCAAATCGACGTGTTCTATTCAAAAGAATTCGGGCGGTTTTTGACACTTGATGGTTTCATGATGCTCACCGAGCGGGATGAGTTCATTTATCACGACATGATAGTTCATGTGCCTATGGCGGTAAATCCCGACATCCGCAAAGTTTTGGTAATCGGTGCGGGTGACGGCGGCGCGGTGCGCGAGCTGTGCAGATACGATTATATTGAGAAAATCGACTTGGTTGAAATAGATGAACTCGTAGTTGAAATCAGCAAAAAATACCTGCCGACTACCGCCTGCGCCTTTCATGATGAACGGCTTGAAATCTACTATCAAGACGGCTTAAAATTTATCCGTAAATGCCACAGCTCTTATGATTTAATCGTTGTGGATTCCACCGACCCGTTCGGGCCGGGCGAGGATTTGTTTACAAAGGAGTTCTACGGCAACTGCTTCAAAGCTTTAACCGACAACGGCATTATGGTTAATCAGCATGAAAGCCCTTTTTACAAAAATGATGCAAACGCAATGCAGCGTGCACATAAAAGAATCAACGAAACCTTCCCGATTAGTAAGGTCTACCAGGCGCACATACCGACCTATCCGTCGGGGCACTGGCTCTTTGGGTTTGCTTCAAAAAAACTTCACCCCACAGGTGATTTAAATCCCGCAAAGTGGAACAGTTTAGGAATTGACACTAAGTATTATAATACTCAGCTTCATTACGGCTGTTTCGCTTTACCAACTTATGTAGAGGAGATGTTACGAGATGTCGAAAATCAAAATGAACCAGAATATTGAAACCTTTATCGGTTGCAACAGCACCTATGATGATGCCGCCATTGTCCTTTTCGGCGCGCCATTTGACGGAACAACCTCGGGCCGTCCGGGTGCGCGATTCGGCGGCGCGGCGATTCGGCGCGAATCTTTCGGGCTTGAAACCTACAGCCCCTATCTTGACGCCGACCTCGCCGATATTAAGGTTTATGACGGCGGTGAAATCGAGCTGTCATTTGGCGCGCCCGTACCTGTCTTGAAGACAATCTACAATTATACCAAGCAGGTAATCACCGATGAAAAACTGCCTGTTATGCTCGGCGGCGAGCATTTGGTAACGCTCGGCGCGGTTCGCGCTATAGTTGAGAAGTATCCGGAACTCGTAATTATCCAGTTCGATGCGCACTTGGATTTACGTGATGAGTATCTGGGGCAGAAGCTGTCTCATGCCTGCGTAATGCGGCGCTGCTGGGAATTAACAGGCGATAACAGAGTTTTTGGGTTCGGCATACGTTCGGGCGATAAAGAGGAGTTCGCGTGGGCAAAAGACCATGTCTACACTCAAAAATTTAACCTTGATACCCTTGATGAAATCGTACGTAAAATCAAAAAGAAGCCTGTATATTTAACAGTTGACTTAGACGTACTCGACACTTCCGTATTCCCCGCAACAGGCACACCGGAAGCCGGCGGGATTAATTTCAACGAACTTTTTGCAGGAATAAATAAAGTCTGTGAACTGAATGTAGTCGGCTGTGATTTAACCGAATTGTCGCCGCCTTATGACCAATCGGGCGCATCAACTGCAACAGCCTGCAAAATCCTGCGCGAATTACTTTTGAGTTTGAGCGTGTAATGCAGAGAAAACGAGTTAAAAACGGCGAATACTATATTTTAATATCGGCGACGGTGCTTTTCCGTGTCGCCTTCTT
>JAITFV010000096.1 GCA_031281115.1 Oscillospiraceae bacterium
CCACCCGTTTCCATTGTTTCTGCCGTTTTTAGGGTTTGACAAGCCATTTTTTCTTTCAGCCCAGACCCACCAAATTCTCGCTTTCTTGCCATTTATTAATGCATTATTCAAACATCATATTCTTCTTTGGTTTCTCTAAGTTGATGTTTGAGAGAAATTATAGTTTTAGGGTCGGCTTCTTCCGCTAATTTATCATTTAACTCTGTGATTTTATTTTCAAATTTAGTTATTTCCGCGTTAGTTTCTGCGAATTGTCTGATATATTTAGGAATAGCCTCTTGCTCGGCGATTTGCTTATCCAAATTTGACATAGTTTCATTTAAGGCTTGTGCCTCATCAGATTTCATAGGGTCAAGTTTAATGTCGTGTAACTTTGCTTTCAATTTCTCGGCACTTTCTGCCGCTTTATTAAATTCGGGTTCGACCTTTGCTATTTCTTTATTTACATTTTCAAGTTCTTCTCTTAAATCAACAGTTATAAGTTCTTTTGCTTTTTCATCATACACAGCAAGCATTGGTCTGCCTTCTGCAATTTTCTTATTATATATCAAATTCACAGCGCAGTACATAAACAAATTCCACGAAATGGAGAACAGCCTACAAACTAATGCCCCTGCGCAACCGGCGCTCCCGCTTGCGGATAAACTGCCTCCTCCGGCTCTTCCCGATACTAAATTAATCTACGCCCGGGCGAAGCTATCAGACCAATATCTGAAACTGTCGAAATCGCCCGCGCTCACCGAAGAACAACGCAGAGATTACGCACTCAAAGCGGTACAAGCTTTGGAGAGCGGAGAGGTGTCGCGATGAGCAAGAAGAAAGGCTACATGCTGATGAATTATAAAATCTGCGCTCTGTTCGTGCTTGGGTATATAATCGGGGTAGTTTTGCCTTTTGGGGTAGGGCTTGTGGTGTTGGGGTTTGTGTGTTTGGCGATGTGTGAGGAAAACAAATATTAACAATTTGTAAATTATAAATCTATTAAAATCTAATAAGGTCGAATAAGCTCTTAATTGCTCTGATATAGACTATATGCGGATTTTACACCATTGACAGTATGTCATATTATGGTATATAATAAAATATATTGGCGGTGTGTGCGGCGCATTGTCGTCCAATATCGCCAAAAGCCGATTTTATTAGTTTGCTGTCCTGTTTATGTGCTGTATATCCATAATGCGGAATATTTGATTTTCGGTGATATTTTTCCGAGAACCACGCGAAATACTCATAAGCAAAATTAAAAGTCCTCTGATTATCCCATTCGGGCTTAGGTTCGAGGAACATAACCTCATTAATCGCCATCATAATTGTTTCTTTGGCTTTGTGATTAGGTTTGTCTGACTGTAGCCATTAATTTTTGCAATGCCGGACGTGCTGTGTTCTTTCCGCTTAGTTTATCAGTAAATATATTCTCCGGTGGAATATTCAACTCTGCCATGCCGATAATCTGCCTGTCAGTGCATTGCTCGGCGGTGAAAACCCTTATGTAACCGTATTTTTTCATAATCTTATCCTTTCTTGCAATAAAAAAGGAGCCTTGATTTTAAGGCTTCTTTGCTTGTTTATTTTTTGATACTTTAAGGTAACAGCTTTTTGCGTTCCAACCGCTCTTTCGTTTCGATTAGAAGCGTTTGTATTTTTTCTTCGAGTTCCTTTTTCGGTGGTAATGCAGTCCAGTATTCCGCAACCACAATTCTGTCCTTATCCAATTTCAAAAGCTCTATTTGTTCCCGACTACTTTTTGTGCAAAGTATTAACCCGATAGGAGCTTCCTCACCCTCGCGCCGGTCGTATTTGTCGAGCCAGCCGAGATACAATTTCATCTGCCCGTTATAATCAGCCTCAAATTTACCCAACTTCAATTCTACAGCGATTAAGCGTTTCAAATCCCTGCTGTAAAAAAGTAAATCGACATGATAATCGTTACCGTCAATAATCATTCGTTTTTGTCGTTCGACAAAGGTAAGTCCCTTGCCAAATTCGAGTATAAATTTTTCCAATTCTCGTAAAATCGCTTCTTCCAAATCTTCTTCTTGATGTTCCTCTTTCAAACCGAGAATGTCAAACAAATACGGGTCTTTAAAAGCGTTGAGCGGTATTTTTGTTGTGACGGTTATCTGAGTATTGGCAATTTCCTTTCTTTCAAATGCTTTGCGGTTAATGAGTTTCCGAAAATCCCTTGTAGTCATTACACTTTTTGCCGCTTCATTAAGATAAAACAGCTTGGCTTCTTGCGTTTTTAGCGGTAAAACCTCAACAAAATGCGTCCAACTTAATTGTGTAGTTACTGCCGACACAATTTCAAAATCAGAAAATTGTTCAGCAAATTGCATCATACGCCGTATATTTCGTAGTTCAAAGGTTCTTCCGTATTTGTCACGTAATTGTGTAGCGAGTTGCAACACAATTTGTTTTCCGTAGTCAGCGCGCTTGTTTTCGATTATATCAGCATTTATATGTTTACCAATTTGCCAGAATAAATAAACTGTTATTCTCTTTGTTTGTGCATAAGCAGTTCTGCGGCTTTGCTCTATAAGAATGGATATTTCATCGAACAGCTTTTGTTCATAATTTATTAAGTCCATAATTTTCCTCTCATTTTAAATTCCGATTTTTCCCATTATAGCATACTTCCCGTGAAAAATCAACCCACAGGAAAGCAAACGCTTCTTTTACGTTCAATTTCCTTTTATGAAGCCATTTTTAAGCAGGGTAACGCATAAATCGGCTTTATGACTGATGTGTGCGGTGTGTCAACGGGCGTTGCCGTAGCAAAAATGATTCCCTCACCGCCTGTCTGTTCGTCAAGATACTTGCATTTAAGATACAAGTCCGTAGCTTTCTGAGATTCGGTAGATTGCAAACCCGCTACATTACTCATTTTAGTATGTGAATAGAGGTTTTTGAAATAATGCGATTCGTCTACCACAAGTTTATCTACACCAAGTTCCTCAAAATCTGCAACGCTGTCCTTTATCGGTGCTTCTGCAAGTCTTTCAAGCCTAACTTCAAGATTTGCTTTCATCTTTTCCATTTGCTTAATTGTAAACTGCTCACCTTTTTCTTCTTTGAGTGCTTCAATGCTGTATGTGAGTTCGTTTATTTCATCTTGTATAAACGATTCCTGCCGCTCTTGTGAAATTGGAATTTTCTTTAATTGGCTGTGTCCGATAATCACTGCGTCCCAATCCCCCGTAGCAATTTTAGCGGTCAGACGTTTGCGGTTTTCTGCCGTGAAGTCTTTTTTAGTGGTGACAAGTATATTCGCCGCCGGATAGAGCCGTAAAAATTCACTGTCGATTTGTTCCGTGATATGGTTAGGAACGCACATAAGAGCCTTATCATGCAGTCCGAGCCGCTTACCCTCCATGATTGCCGCACACATTTCCCACGTTTTTCCTGCTCCTACTTCGTGTGCAAGTAGGGTGTTACCACCGTATAGCAATTAAACGCAGTGATTGCTAACATGTAAGTGCGCCCTTGCGTCCTTGCGGACACTTGCGGGATTTTTGTGCTTGCTTTTGCGCGCGCTTTCCTCTTTTTGTTCTGTGGTAATTAGTAATTGTGGTGTAAATGCTATGCAATATCAATACATGAACAGTGAATATATTTGAGATATTTTTAATATGATTTAATATGAAAATTGATATTAACGGGGGGTGTCATGATTGGCAACACTTGATGAACGGATTGCGCGGGAAACAATAAAACTTGAACAACTGAAACGCCAAAAACGCGCACAAGAAGCGCGGGAAAAACAGAAAGAACGCGCTACAGAAACACGTCGAAAAATAATACTCGGCGGGATTGTGATTAAATATTTCCCGCAGTTTGAAGAATTGCAACCACAGAAAACTAATGAGGAAAATAACAAAGAATTTGAATCTTTTGCTAATTTTTTAGCTTGTCTGGCAGAAAAGAAAGATTTAGTGGCACAGCTTAAAAAAGAAGCGCGGGAAAAAGTCTTGACTAACTCGGGGAAATAGGTTATAATGTTGTGGTAAGTTCTTTACAATAAATCTAAACGGAAAGGGGCGTAATGGAGATGATACAAACATATCAAGGTTATTTTAGGGAAGACGGACGGTTTATTTCGGATAGTCTGTTAATTCAAATTCCTGTAGGACGGCGGGCTATTGTGAATGTTCTTGATGATGAGGTTGTTGCAACCACTGTAACAAGCAAAGAAAAGAATCTGAAACAATTATTTGCAGAAGCGGAAAAAGCGGAAAACGCTTTAACAAGTGATGAGTGGGCTGAATTTGAAAATTTGCGCTCACAGACTAATCTTGAAAGGGCGGTTGACTTATGACTTTTGCCCTTGATACTAACGTAATATCACATTTATTACGTCCAAGCCAAAATCAAGATGTGGTAAATCGTTTTTTGGCAGAAACAGAGAATAATAACTACGTTATTCCACCGCTATGCTATTACGAAACGCTTTGGTATTTGCTCCGAAAAAACGCAATCGCTCAATTACGTATTTTTGATGAAATTTATAAAAATGCTTCTACAAAAATAAGTATGGGCGAAGCGGATTTTCACAAAGCCGCTGAAATTCGGGCGCGGTTAGAAGAAGCGGGAACGCCGATTGGCAACAAGGACGCTGATGTTTTTATCGCCGCCTATTGCATTGTCAACGGCTACACATTGGTTACGCAGAATACAAGCGATTTTAGCCGCATTGACGGCTTGAAACTGGCAAACTGGAAAGAATAGGTTTATTGCAAAAACAAAAGGCGGTCAGAATAATCTGCCGCCTTATTTTTAATAAAAACCCCTGCACCTCGCCGACTATTCGGCAAGGCACAGGGGCAATTGAAAGTCAAAAATCAAATAAACTTAACTGCCCTGTTTTATCAGACTCTGTAAGTGTTAAAACGGTCTTATTTACAGGCGCAGGTGCAGTTGGCTTAATATCTGCCGCCAGTGCTTGAACCTGCCGAAAAGCCGCATACATACAGTATTCATCTGCTTTTTACAACCCCCATTTTGCCAAAGGGTTGGTACTGGCACGTACAAGCATAAGTTTAAAACACCGCAGCAGGCTTGTCAACAGGGAAAATATTTCTTGACTT
>JAITFV010000140.1 GCA_031281115.1 Oscillospiraceae bacterium
GTGCGGATGAAGTTTCCGTCCGTATCCTCAAGCCAAACCGCGAACTGATTGCTTGCCCAGCCCGACTGCTTTTCATAATCAAAGGTGATTTGAATGGAGGCGGGGTTTTGCGCCGCATCATCGCCGTCCGGCAATTCTATAGGGGCGGTTGGCGGCTCAAAGCTTGTCAACTCGTTTTGGTTGTCGGCGCAGGAGATTAAAAATGCAAGCGTTAATGTCGCTATTAATAGCAGTTTAATTTTTTTCATACTTATGACCATTCCTTCCTCTTTGCTCCTTTGCTTTATTTCAAAGCTCTGTTAGACGTATGTATTGATTTGTAAACAGTAGGCACAGCCGTAATCAGATTAATTTATCGTTTTTTCGGAACGCCGAGGGCGTCGTTCCCTACAACATAGCCTATTTCAAACGCGCAATGCGTCCCTGCGTTTTCGTCTGTCTATATTATAGCACACTGTACTATACATTGCAAGGTACTATGTGTACAAATATATCGCCTTAATATAAGGCGATATTTGTTAAATATCTACAAAAACGACTATATTTTCCCGCCGATTGCCCTTACGAGTTCCGGCGAAACCGCCTCACCGTTTTCATCAATTGACGAATAATCCAATCCTTTGTAATTCCAGTAAGCGCGGCTTATTTTGTACTTGTCGAACAAGGCGTTCTTATCCTGCAGGTAATTCACGCGGTTTTCTGTTCCTGCGAGAGCAATCGCGCCGTACTCGCCGCAGTAAAGCCGTTTTCCTGTTTTATTCATGAACTTAATTGCAGGCGCAAGCCGCTCCTCAAGAAACGCAAAATCGAAAACCGTTTCTGCAGTCATAGAACCTAAGTGGTCAGGGGCTTGTTCTTTTAAGATGTCGATTCCTGCGACATTTCCGGGATACGGCTGCACAATTCCCGTATCTTTTAGCGATGTCCACCGCGCCCGCTGATGCGTGAAAAGAAAAGGCTCATAAAAATGAAAGTTGTAAAGAATCCGTTCATCGCTGTAAATTTCAAGCGTTTCAAGCCCCGCAGCCGAGTTATAATGGGGCCCGCCGAGGAGTATGTGGCGGTCAGCGTCAACTCCGCGTATACCCTCAATCGCCTTGCGCGCTATTTTATTCCAGGTGTCTCCGTGCGGGTCTACGATTTCATTCAACAGCTCAAAAATGACATTGTCGCCTTCGTTTTTGTAGCGCTCCGCGAACCCGCACCAGAGCGATACGAAGCGGTTTAGGGTCGTTTCATCGGTGAAAAGCGCATTCTCGGTTTTATAATTCCCGAACGAATAACCCGGGGCTTTGTGCATATCAAGCACTAAACCTAAGTTAAACTCCCTGCACCACGCGATTAATTTATCAATCACCGCGAAGCCGTTTTCCTTATAAACAAAAGGATTCCCATCGTCTTCAAGCACGGGATAATCAAAAGGCAGGCGAACATGGTCAAGCCCCCAAGCAGCAATCTGCCCGATGTTTTCTTTTTTGATAAAGGAAGCGATATGCTCGGGTGTCATCTCCCTGCACTGCGAAATCCAGCCACCTAAATTTATTCCCGCTCTGTATTTGTCTAAAATCATGCTATTAATACCCCTTTCATGCCTCGACGGGCGCCAGTTATAATAATAGCACGTAAATATATATTGCACAAGGGCGGTTTTTTGCACAAAGTTTCATCTTCGTTTTTGTGCAATATTACTGTTGTTTAAAATACCTTTTTCGCTATTGCTTTTATAAAAGTTGTTTGGTATAATAGAATTATAACAAATTGCGGTAAAACCGCATGCAACACAATCCCGGTTAACTTAAATTTACAGAATTTTAAGTAAGCCGAGTATAATATCACAGGAGGAATTTATTATGTTTGCAAATATAGGAACAAGCCCTGAACAAAAGAAGTGGAAAGAAGATGCGGCGGCAGACGGACGCTTGAAATCCATGTCGCCCGGCTTTAAATGCGCCTGCGGGGAAGCGCACGGAACATTCGCCAAGAGCGCGAAAATGACTACAGGCGAAGGAATAGGCACGGCGGCTTTCCGGCTCTGCAAGGACTGCAAGTGCTACGCTTGCGGCGCGGAAACGGCGGAGATTAAAACAAGATAAAGCAATAGACTTCTTGCTTAACCCGTTTGCGGTGGAATTTTCGGCAAATTTTCCGCCCTGCTTCGTTAAAATTTTCCGCAAGGCATGAAGCATTACGAAAAATTTTGTCTCGCATGACGAAAAAAATTTACTCGAAAATCCACTCACTCAGAGTTACGCAAGAAGTCTAATAAGGGCGGATATAATATCCGCCCGATATATTTACAAAAATATAAAGTGCAACCACAACTCGTCCCTAACGTTAAGCGCAAGGATAATAGTACTAAGGAATTGTCAAGTTTATTTCTTGGCAATCCCTAACTCACTTTTATATCTATCCACTTAGGTTCGATTATTTCAAGCAACGGAAACTCGTCCGGCACGACCTTGTCCTCCTCATAACGCCAACAAGGATGCTCGCCGCAAAGCCCGCAGTCAATACTGTGGCGGTCATTCCGGCAGCAATTATAAATAGGGCAAATTACCTCGTCAACATACTGAAGCCAGAAAACTCGTCCGGATTCTTCGTTGCAGCCGAGACACTCGTGCGGGAAATGCCTGCATTCATAGCAGTTCCGCCCGCAGCAGCTTATGTGCTCTTGCATTTTTTCACCTGTTATGTTGTCAATTTGAACTCTATGTTTCTATATATTGACAACTTTTACTCTTAATCTTCTTTATATTGTAACAGAAAAGAATACGCTTGTCAACATTTCGGCAAAAATTTTATTGCGCTTTTTAAAAGAATGTGATATACTTGTCTTAAAAACGCATTCTTCGTTGGTGAAGAACGGGTTTAATGAAAATATGGGCATTAAAATAAAGCAGTTGTACGACTGGATGAAAGCACAGGAGGAAGTTAAAATGAGAGTTAAAACCGCTTTAGAGCTAAATAAAGACCTTCATAAAAGCTACGATAAAAATATAACGCTGTCAATCAGCATGATTTTAAAAAACGAAGAAAAAATGCTCACTGCCTGCCTTGAGGGGATAAAACCGCTGCTTGACGCGGTTCCGAGCGAGCTTGTAATCATCGACACCGGCAGTACGGACAGAACAATCGAAATAGCAAAACAATACACCGATAAAGTTTTTCACTTCGACTGGATTAACGACTTTGGTGCCGCCCGCAACTTCGGGTTAGAAAAATGCACGGGACAATGGTTCATGTTCCTTGACGCAGACGACCATTTTCAAGATATTGCCGATTTGATTAAGTTTTTCAGCGATGAGAAAATCCATAAGAATTATAACGTCGGCTATTATATCACGCGGAATTTTACCACGATGGCTTTTGATGAATATTTCAGTTTCCGGGTTCAAAGAATAGCCCGCAGAACTAAAGACCTGCGCTTTGTGGGTTCGATTCATGAGTATTTTGTCGGTTTTTATAACCCCGCATATTATTCCGATTCTTACGCCTTGCACTACGGCTATGCTTTTGAGTCAAAAGAAAAGCTCAAGGCGAAATCCGAGCGCAATCTCGTCCTGCTCGAAAAAGAGCTTGAGAAGGAACCCGACGACCTGCGCAATTTAGGGCAGGCAATCGCCTGCATGATTGATATGAACGATAAGAAGCGCGCATATATTGAAAGAGCTTTGGCGCTTGCCGAGAAATCCGACCAGCCTGTTTCATATCCTGCGTATTTCGATGCTTACAAGATGTATGCAGGCGACAATGAGCCGGATAAAGCACTGGATGTTTTGAGCAGAGCCATAAAAAAAGCAAAACCCGACAATGCCGTGTTAGGGGAATTTTACGCTTATAAAGGCTGGCTCCTCCACGGACTCAGAAGATACGCGGAAGCTGAAGAAAATATTAAAAAATACCTTGAGTATTATGATAAGAACGAGAAAAACAAACTTGACAAAAGCGCTCTGGGCTTCGTAGTTTCACACTGGTATGTTCCCGAAAAGCGCGAATCGTTGAGAAATTCTCTCGCTTCCTGCTTTTCTGCACAAAAACGTTATGATGATGTTTTCGCTGTTTATGATAATCTCGATTTAAAAGAGCTGCCTGCAAAAACTTTTCGTGATGCTGTAAGTACAGTTTTTGAAATTGCAAGCGCAGCGGAGAATGCAGACGACAAAGAAGCTGTTTTCAAGGGTCTCGTCGCTCTTTATGAAAAGGTTTCAGCGGCGGAATCTGAGGAGAAAATCAACTATTTTGAGCAGGCGCTTGAAAAATTATTTTATCTGAACCGCGAGGAAAGTGTTTTTACGGAAAGCTTTAAGTCAGCGGGAGGCAAGTTCTCGGAGTTTATGCGGCTCGCAGAAGCTGACAACACTGCAATTGAAAATTTCATAAACAGCTTCGACCCGCTGCCCGAGGGATATTCCGCGGCTGTTGAGCTTGCCTTGAAAAACAACATTGACCTCACTGCGGCGCTCTCGAAGATGAACCTTGAGCTTATACGCGGGCATCTGACAGTCATAGCGCAGAACAATCCTTCTCTGCCGATTAATGCTGTTGAATATCAAAGCGATAAATTTTACTTCTCAAACGTTAAGAATCTGCTCTTCGGAGCGCTGCTTTTTGAGGCGGCGTGTCTCAATGCGGAATCTTTTGATATCCCGCAGCAATCCAAGGTTTACAACGGTTTTGTCACATATTCTTCGCTTTATGTCAGCAATGTATATAATCCCGATTTGCTTAACGAGGACGATGTCGGCGTGTTGTCCGAGGCACACCGCTTCGGGTATTATATGGGTGCGGCGAAGAACCTGCTTGACAGCGGAGATAAGCTCGGATACATTCGTGAACTTAAAAAAGCCTTAGCTTCCTGCAACTCAATGCAGAATGTAGTAAAGTTTTTAATTAATGAATTCAGCATGACGCTGTAGGGGGAATTATAAATGAAAGCACGTATTTCCAAAAGCCAAACATTTAACGAAAGCGGAATAATTCTGTCTGTCGGCATGATTGTTAAAAACGAGGAGAAATACCTTGATAAATGCCTGACTGCGCTCTCGCCGCTGCTTGACGCGGTTCCGAGCGAACTCGTGATTGTCGATACAGGCAGCACGGACAGAACTGTCGAAATCGCAAAAAGCTATACGGACAAGGTTTATAACTTTGAATGGGTTCGTGACTTTGCCGCCGCCCGCAACTTCGGATTAGAAAAATGCACCGGAGACTGGTTTATGTTCCTTGACGCAGATGAAATATTCGATGAAACCCCGGGAGAGTTGATTGGCTTTTTTGCTGACAAAGCTGCGCGGAGTAAATATAACAGCGCGACCTACATGGTACGCAATTATCACGACCCTGAAGGCGATGAGTGGTCAACCGCTACGCTTGCCCGCGTTGTAAAAAGGCTTCCCGGCGTACGTTTTCACGGTGCGATTCATGAACACATACTGCCGTTTCCTCAGCCGACACAAAGCATAAAAACCTTCGTGCATCACTGGGGTTATGCGTTTGAAAATGAGGAACAGGCGGCAGTCAAGCGCAAAAGAAACCTGGCTCCCTTATACGACGAACTTAAAAAAACACCTAACAACATACGGATTCGTTCGCATATTCTTGCCGATTTACGGGGCGAGGAACTCGCCGAGTTCCTTTCCGAAACGCTCACCATAACACGTAAGCAGCTTAATAACCCCTATACTCAGGGCATTTTCGCGCTGAATATAACCAATTACTTCGCGCTTGAAAAATACGAAAGCGCACTCGGCAGCATAGATGAGTTCAGCAAATCCTTCGGTAAAAAGCCTAAAACAATACGCTGGTTAGATATATATGCGGCGAAGGCGCTCTCGCTGCTGCGGCTTGAACAGCTTGAGGAAGCAATCGAAGCTTTTGATGAGTATTTTAAGCTGTATGATTTATACCTCGCGAATAAACTTGCCGCCGAGACGGGAAACCTCGTAATAACTTTCTGCGAACAGGCAAAGCACGATGAGATGAGAGCAGATTATAATAACCTGCTTGTAAAGACCGGACGCAAAAAACTGACCTTACTCGGCGGTACGGATATTTCAATTTCAGTGGAAACATCCGCAGCCGCCGTCAAACCGGAAGACGACGGGCTGAGCGATGAAGAATGGCTCCCGCTCTTTGAGGCTCTCGACAATAACACCGACATAACAACCCTTACAGAAAACCTTGACGGTGAGCGTATCCGCAAATACATGGCAAGAATTGCGGATATATCTTTTAATCTGCCGCGCGCGGTTCTCGATTATAACCAAAGCATTTTAGAAAAAAATCTGCAATTCGGTGTAATTCTTTATGAAACCGCATCAAAACAGGCGGGCAGGCTTCCGTGGCATGAGCGCGCCGAGTTTTACGAGAACTTTGTAAAATACGCTTCTCTTTACGCAGCCGGCAATTATAACCCCACTGATGAGCTTTGCCGCTTCGGTCATTATGCAGGGAAAGGCGAGTTTGAAGCCGCGCTTAACGCCGTACAGTCCGAGCATTTAAAGTGGGCTGCGGAGTTTCTGATTGAGGATTCAAAGGAAGAGCAAACGTGAGAAAATCTGAATTTTGCTTTGGATTTGCGGAGAATTTATGAGAAAATCTGATTTTTATTATGAGCTTCCCGAAGAATTAATCGCGCAGAAACCGATTGAACCCCGCGATTCATCGCGCCTGCTTGTAATTGACAGGCAAACAGGCGCGTTAAGGCACGATTATTTTTATAATCTCGCGGGCTTCCTGAATAAAGGCGATTTGCTCGTCATGAATAACTCCAAGGTTTTTCCTGCGCGGCTGCTTGTCGGCGACACTGAAATACTGCTGCTTGAACCAAGAGGCGATGACGTATGGGAATGTATCGGCAGGAATCTCAAAAAAGGCAGAGTGATAGATTTTGGTGCAAAATTAACAGCGGAAATAATCGAAATAATAAACGATGGCAACAGGCTCGTAAAGTTCAGTTACAGCGGCGATTTTTATGCAATTCTTGATGAAATCGGGCATACACCGCTTCCGCAGTATATTACGGAAAAACTTGATGATTCTTCGCGGTACAATACGATTTATGCTGCCGAAGCCGGTTCCGCGGCGGCACCGACGGCAGGGCTGCACTTAACCGAGCGGGTGCTTGAGCGGCTCGCGGAAAAAGGTGTCGAAACGGCTTATGTAACACTGCATGTCGGGCTTGGGACATTCCGCCCCGTCAAATGCGAGAATATCAAAGAACACAAAATGCACTCTGAACGTTATCTTCTCTCCGAAGAAACCGCGCAGAAAATCGCCGCCTGCAAAGCCCGCGGAAACCGCGTGATTGCCGTAGGAACGACAAGCTGCCGCACATTGGAAACTGTAGGGTGTGTTGCCCCCAGCGCGCCGAAATCCCGGTCCGGCAGCACCGATATATTTATAACTCCCGGCTATGAATTTAAAATAATGGACGGACTCATCACTAATTTTCATCTGCCCGAAAGCACACTGATTATGCTTGTGAGCGCGTTTTTGGGGCGAGAAAAAACCCTTGCCGCTTATGAGGAAGCGATAAGGGAGGAATATCGGTTTTTTAGTTTCGGGGATTCAATGATTATTTTATAGTCGTTTAAAACGACTATGGTTGCGGTGAAACCGCAACTCGCCGCGTAGCGAGCGAAAATTTAGATTGGATTCATTCCAATCTAAATTTAACTAACTATATAGTTGACAACAGGCTCAACATATGGTATACTATTAAAAATACTTTAACATATGGAGGGAAAACCATGGCTTTTAAAATTAACGACAACTGTATTTCTTGCGGCGCGTGTGTAGGCAGCTGCCCAACTGACGCAATTGCGGAAGGCGACCCGATTTACGTTATAGACGCTGATAAATGCGTTGATTGCAGCGCGTGTGTTTCCGCCTGCCCTGCAGATGCGATTGAGTCCTAATCAGATGGTATAGGCATATAAATCAATAAATACGTTTATTGCTTCGGGGCGAGGTGAAAATCCTCACTGGCGGTACAGTCCGCGAGCCGAGGTCAAACCCAAAGATTTGACCTAAAGCTGAATCGGTTAGATTCCGATACCAACGGTTACAGTCCGGACGAGAGAAGTGAACCCCACGCTTTGCTGTGGGGTTTTTTGTTTTTACAAGGGAGGGATTTATTATGAAATTCACAACAAAAAAATTAGTAACAATGGCACTTTTAAGCGCATTAGCTTACGCTTCCACTTTTTTTTTCAGCTGGTCTTTTATCCCCGCCGCACCTTATCTTACCTATGACCCGAAAGATGTTTTTATAATTACAGGCGGATTTTTTTTCGGACCTTTGGCGGTTGTCATGATGTCGGCGACTGTTTCATTGGTTGAGATGGTATCTGTCAGCAAAGACGGAATTGTCGGTATGGTCGCAAACAT
>JAITFV010000184.1 GCA_031281115.1 Oscillospiraceae bacterium
GCTCCTTGCGTTGTCTTTCTGCTTCCCGTTCTTCCGGGCTTAATTTGTACTTTGGCATAAATATCCTCCTAAATGGTTGTTTCCATTATACACCATTTTGGAGGTTTACACAATTATTGGGATAGGCTCGTCCACACTCCTCTCGCTTTTTCTGCCTATTCCTCGCAACCTCACCACGCATAACCTCATCAACCGTCTGCCAACTCGCTCGACTTCCTTAACCTCGTCTTTGAGAGAATAGTAACCCCGATATATCGTATCACGTTTTTCCGATAACTCCGCATACTCGGCTCGCCATTTTTTCATCGGCGGCGACTTGACTTTACCGTTCAAATGCTCTATAAGATAGCGGTCGGCGACTTCATAAAGTGTAATTTCCGCACGGTGCTTTTCGTAAAATTCGGCTTTCGGCTCACGCTTGAACAGCTTGTCCGCAAGACCCGGTTCAATCGTTTGATATTGCTCATAAATCGACTTGTATTTTTTGAAATTCTCGCCCTGCTTAATATGCTCGGCAAGCACTTTCAATCGCCGTTCAACAGGCTTTAACTCGTCACGAATGACAGACTGATTTTGATACATCGACTTGACTTGAGCGTTCAAATCCGATACATCGGCTATCTTGTTTTTCTGCAAGAAATTCAACATATCTGCAAAGGCTTTCACATTAGCAATATCTTGATAATGTTGCGATTTTCCCGACTTCGCTTTGCGGAACAGAACCTCTTGAATTGTGTCATACAGCATAGGTTGTGCAGGGGGGTTATTATCCTCATCAAGCAAATTCTGTAACTTGACAATTCGAGCTTTGAGTTGCCGTAATTCTTTATTAAAGTCAGCAATTTCACGATTTCGATTGCCCCGTTCGGTGCGGATTCCCCTCTGCTCCATTTGATGAGCTGCCACACCTAAATGAACGCTCGGCAATTCATCAAGCCCTTGTAAGAACCGATATACCCCCTTTGAGATTGAAGCGGTCGGCTTTGCCGCAAGGGACGAATATTTGAAATGGATTGAGCCGATTACACAAACGCCTTTTGACATGAACGGCGATTTATTCAAATTCTACATAATCATAATCGGGCAGAAAACAGGCTTTGTTTTTCATCAGCACCACCTAACCTCTGACGGTTGGTCGCAGGGCTTTATTCTGAACAGTATTGCAGAGCGTGTTCGACACCCCGACAGTTGCGTTGATGTCAAAGCACATCACAGGCGAAAATTGTAAAAAAATAAATTATCTCGCTGATGATTTTATAGATTTTAAGGATTTATTGAAACAGAATAAAATCACGGAAAGCATAACGACAGAAAAGCAGTCTTTAGGCGATGTGTTGATAACAGGTGCGACAGGGTGGCTCGGCTCTCACATTTTAGATGAATTTCTATCGAATGAAAAAGGGCTTGCTTACTGCCTTATTCGCGGCACGGATTTACAGACAAGCCGAAAGAAATTAAACAATGCGCTTGATTATTATTTCGGTGATAAATATAAAACCTGTGACAGAATTGTAGTTATTTGCGGCGATATTACGGAAAAAGTTATCTTAGATAAGCCGATTGACACGATTATCCACAGTGCCGCAAACGTAAAGCATTACGGCACATATGAGCAGTTTTACAAGATTAACGTAATCGGCACGAAGAATATGATTGCTCTCGCAAAAGAGAAAAATGCAAAACTAATCCATATTTCCACCGTTTCTGTGTCCGGCAGCAGCTTTGAACAGCCCGATTTACCCGTGACCGATTATGACGAATCAAAGCTTTTTATCGGACAATCGCTTGAAAACGTCTATTCACGGAGCAAGTTTGAATCCGAAATAGAGGTCTTGCAAGCAAAGCTAACGGGCTTAGAAGCGGCGATTATTCGTGTCGGCAACCTCACAAACAGGCACACGGATATGAAATTTCAACGGAATTATCAAGAAAACGCCACGCTCACAAGGCTTAAAGCATTTATTGATTTAAAGCAGTTTCCGCGAGAAATTGAAAATATCGAATTGAATTTTTCGCCTGCAAATTGCACTGCAAGGGCAATAATCACGCTTGCAAATCATTACAACGAAAATCATTCTATTTATCACGCTTACAACAAATCAATACACCGATATATGCGAAAAATTGGGGTTTAGCAAGGGTCAGAGGTCGGAAGTGGTTAAGCTCATCGGCAGTCTTGCGGATTTTGGGCTGATTAAGAAAACTGTCCGCAGAATCAAGGGCGTTTTCGTTGATAACATCTACCGTATTTGCGGATTTGAGGAATCGGCAGTACGGGAGAGTATTTTTTTGCCCGATAAGATAGGGTGCTCGAAGGTTTAAAGCGAATATTTTATTACATCGGCGGTGTTCCGATTCGGGTGAAATGCGATAACATGACAACCGCCGTAGCACAGGTTTTAAAAGGAACTGACCGCATAATCTCCGACGGTTTCTATCGGTTTATGCTTCATCACAGCCTTTTGAAAACATTTCGCCGAAGCTACGGGAAAAGCAGCGAGGACGTTGACTGGAAAGACTACATTCCGTCACTTGTTAAAAAGCCCGGCGCGACCAGCACCAATCTTCGATTGGTGCCACATACATCGTTTCTCCAATCAAATGCCGAAGTTATGGCAGGAGTATCTGAAAAGTGTTCGCGGAAGCGAAAGAAAATCCGCGCTTATGTTACTTTCAGAGATTATCACAGACGGAAATGATTATCTGTGTGATGATGTTTTAGAAATGGCAAACGAGTATGGCAGTCTTGACATTGATAATATCCGCCAGTGTTACATTTGGTGTTCAAAACCCGAACATCACCCGAAACCGTTGGAATTATCAACGCAGCCCCCGCTCTTGAATTATCAGCCCGACCTGTCTGTATACGATGAATTAACGACAGGAGGTGAGGCAGTATGAATAATTTAGAAATCGAGCAAACCATGAAAATTCTGTTTTATTTAATCCGGCTTCCTTGTCATTGACAAAAACATAACGATGCGAAATTGAAATTAAAATTTTCTTATAGAAAATTAATTCTGTTTGCCGATTAGATTTTTTCGAGCGCTGGTTAACGCTTCCTTTTTCGCTAAAAGCCCCTTGTCATATTCTCTCATGGATAAATCCACCGCTTCCCTCACAAATTCGTCCTCATGCTTGGAAACATAGGCGATTGCTTCCCGTAAAAGCGAGAGCGTGTCAGCACTTAAAGGCTCGGAATTGGAAGAATTAAAGAGCCGTGAATCCGAAGCCGAAATCGCCGTTAATCTGGCGGGGACGTGGAAATATGCCGATTATACGCGGAAGAAGGAAGTCGCCATGCTGATGATTCACCGGATTGTTATTAGCGAAAACGGCGACACCAAGGTAATTTGGAACCTATGATAAACCGCTTGGCAGAAGCCCGACGGTTTATTTATTTGCTGCAAAATTGTCTTTTCGTGCAATAATCATCAATTTATGCTTGACTTTTCGTGATGTATGTAATATAATTCAATAAACGGAGCACAACAAAGAGCGGAGATGGTACGATGAACACCTTGAAAAGAAAAATATATAATGATTTGCTCGCATGGAAAAAGAAGAGCAACGGAGCTACTGCACTGATGATTGACGGTGCGAGACGAGTTGGGAAGAGCTTTCTCTGTGAGCAATTTTCAAAGAACGAATATAAGAGCCATATCATAATTGATTTCGGTAACGTACCTAAGGATATTTTAGATTTGTTTGAAAACGACAGTTCCAATCTTGATTTGTTTTTTGCGAAACTGTCCGCTTTTTATTCAAAGACGCTCTACAAAAGAGAATCTGTCATTGTGTTTGACGAGGTGCAGCAGCTTCCGCGGGCGAGACAGCTCATCAAATATCTCGTCGCAGACGGCAGATATGACTTTATCGAAACAGGCTCATTGATAAAAAAAAAAAAAAATGTTCAGGATATTATTATCCCATCCGAAGAAGAACATATCGAAATGTTTCCCCTTGATTTTGAAGAGTTTTTATGGGCATTGGGGGACGAGGCAACCGCTCCGTTAATCAAACAATGCTTTGATTCAAGGACTGCATTAGGTCAGGCACTTCATAGAAAAATCATGAACGATTTCCGGCAATATATCCTTGTGGGAGGAATGCCGCAGGCAGTGCTTGAATATGTGGAAACGAAAGATTTTGAAGCGGTGGATGCTGTCAAACGACGGATATTAAAGCTGTACCGTGACGATGTTTCCAAGTTCGCACAGGGCTACGAAGATAAAGTTTTCGCTATATTTGACGGGATTCCCGGCCAACTGTCAAAGAGCGGCAAAAAATATCAACTGTCCTCCATTTCAAAGCAGGCACGTTTCAGGAGCTACGAGGACTCTTTTGTCTGGCTGCATGAAGCAATGGTTGTCAATACCTGTTTTAACGCAACTGACCCTAATGTTGGGCTTGCGTTGAGTGCAGATTATTCGACCCAAAAATGCTATATGGCTGATACAGGGCTTTTAATCACCCATACCTTTATGGACAGCCCTTATATCGAAAACGATTTATACAAGGCGATTCTCTTTGATAAATTAAATATCAATGAAGGCATGGTGATGGAGAATATCGTCGCTCAAATGCTGAGGCGAAACGGCCATAAGCTCTATTTTTATTCCCGAAATGACAAGGAGCACCGTGAAAATCATATGGAAATAGATTTTCTTATAACCGAGAAGAAAAAGGTCGCACCGATTGAAGTTAAATCCGGCAGCTATACATCTCACTCTTCTTTGGATAAATTCAAAAGGAAGTTTTCATCTAAGCTCGGGGATTCATATATACTTTACACCAAGGATGTTATGGTGAAGGATAATATCATCCATCTACCGGTTTATATGGCGATGTTTTTATAAGGTTTGAGAGGTGAAATATGAGGGTTTTGGATATTGACATGGATTATTTTGTTAGAGAAATGGCTACATTTATACCAGCGGATTGTAAAGAGAGATTAAGTGATGATTACAACGTTTGGGAAAAAGGAGATGTCATAAATTTCATAGAACAAAAATTAGGCTTATCGAAAAATAAAAAAACTCGTGGAAGAATTATAACTAATCATCATGAAGCTTTATTCTTCTGGAGAGAAAAGATAAAAACAAATGAGTTGAGCACTCCTTTTGAAGTTTTGCATATTGATTCACACGCAGATTTAGGGTTAGGTTGTAGTTCTTGGATTTTTATTTTTGAAAAATTATTAGGAATAAAAGTTGAAGAACGGCAAAATATTGAATCGTATCCCGAAATATTTGAAGAATTTAAACAACCACAAATCGGAGATTATCTTTTATTTGCATTGGCATTTAGATGGATTTCAAAATTGACATATATATGTAATCCGAACGAACCGGGAAATGATTATATATGTTATATATTAAAAGATTGCATTGAACCAAATAATAAAATTCAATTGCCTTTTAATGATAAGTACCCCGCTTCTGATTTAAATGATTCTTACAAAAGAAAAAATTATTTAAAAACAGCCCAATTAGAACCTGAAGTTGATTTTGAGATAATAAGAAAAATTGAGAATGTTAATTACGATGGCAACTTTGATTTTTTGACTTTTTGCGTTTCACCAAATTATACCCCAAAAAGCGCAGATTTTATAATTAATATTATTAAAGAATATATCGTTGAAGAGTAGGTTTGTATAGAATAATATCTTCTTAAAGTCTACTTAAATCAGTATGGTTCGAGTCGCCGAAATTAGCAATTTAAGTAACCGGGGTCAATAGCTGATGGCGAGAGGGATTGAGTGGTGTTGATAATTAAGATATTTTATATCAACCTTTATCCTTTTTTATTGTTTAATCAGAATCCAGAATCAACCCTGTCATTATTATACAACAAACAATAATCCTGTCAGGTGTTATCTTAAAAATATAACTATTGACAATTATGCTTCTTTGATATATAATGGTAATTATTGTAAATAAAATTATTTGAGGAAGAAGCAAATTATGAAAATCTTTAAAAAGCGTATCATGTCTATGTTTATTGCAATCGTGATGGTGGTTGTAGCTTTGCCGTTGACAACGATTGTGTCGGCAGCTCATACATACACTACAAGCGATGCTTTAACCATCTTAAGGGTGGTAGCAGGTATAGAAAACGTTTCCGCTGCACGAAGAGCAATTCTCGATGTAAACCGAGACGGCGCTATAACAACTGCTGACGCGCTTATGGTGTTACAAATCGTTGCCGGACTTATATCGGCACCCTCTCCTGCTACACAAATCGGCGGTGGTGGCGGCGGTGGTGGCGGTGGTGGCGGTGGCGGCGGTGGCGGCGGTGGCGGCGGTGGTGGCGGTGGCGGCGGTGGCGGCGGTGGTGGCGGCAGCGATGAGCCGGAACATGAAAACGAGCCTTTTTATTCTGTTACCGATATTTTTAGATTTGATGAATCTGTCTTAACGGTAGAAATTTCATCAAGTGGCGAAAGCTTTTTAGAAGTCATAGTGTTGGGTGATGTAACAGGAGCGGAGAACGAAGATGGTGATGTTGATTGGACAGGCGGAGAAGAATTAATGCGCGAAATAACATCCGTTAATGAAATTGACAAGGAATTTATTAATGTTGCGTTCTCCGATGCATTACCCGAGTTTTTCGTCGTTGTTGCAGTCCTCTTGGATGATGATGATAACGAACTCTCAGACCCGTATGCCTTCATAGAATTTACAAAGGCTTTTGAATTATATTTAAATCAAACAATTCATGACTTCGATGAGGAATATGTTATCAGCTTAGATGAAGATGAAAATAATAATTTCATAGTGTTCAAAGAGGATATTATCCAATTTACAATCGGCGAAGATGACATGAATATCCTTGACGATTCGCAGGCAGAAGAAGGAATATACGTGTTTAACAGCCCCTCACCTGAGTTATTATTACTCGCGGAAGGCGATGCAATTGCGGTGGTGAGCGAAGACGGCTCACAGGTATACTTAATTAAAATCATATCAATCGCTGAGGAAAACAATATAGTTACAATTGTTGCTGACCCTGAACCTGACGTTACAGATTTTACCGTTTTTGTCAGAATTGATATGGAAATAGACATAGACGGCGCATACTTTGATATGTCTGATGCAGATGAAGGCGTGGTTTGGATTACCGAAGAAAATGAATCCGATTTTGACATTCCTGTTCCTGCACAATCAAATTCCGTATCATTATGCAGCTTGCACGAAAAGGAAGGTGGGTATGCTCTCCTCCCTGTTCCGTCGTCAATCAACATAGGCGGTTCCGTCGGCGCAAATATCAGCGTGGGGATTAATTACCATAGAGGTAATTTCAGGGCAACCGGCAGGGTTCAAGGAGCTGTCAGTGCTAATGTAAGAGTCAGATACGATGCGAGGTTGTTCGGACGGAGTTTCTTTGAAACCAGGATTACTACCGAGGTTGAACTTGAAGCAAGACTCAGCGTGGGAGTTACGTCAGACAACACGAGCAGAGATAACGACAGCATTAACCTTGGAGTTGTAAGATTCCCGACGCCTATCATCGGAGTGACGATAAACGCAAGAATAACCGCGCCTATAAACTGGGAAATCAGCGCAGCCGCCGTTGCGACCGTAACAGCCAAAGCTGAGCTCGGTTTCAGATTCGGAACGGGCGGATATCAACCTATTAACACGAGAACTATATCGGCGAACCTCTCTGCTGAGGGAGAGGCCTCGATAAAATTCGGACCCAGAGTTTCAGTTGAGGTAGATGTGTTAGCGGGTACTGTCAGAGCCGGGCTTTTTGTAGAAACAGGCATTGAAGCAAAAGCTGTTGCTACCATCACCCACCCGAGCACCCAATGGTCGAGCGACGGCACAAGGCACATGTGTACGTTATGCATAAGAATAACTGTAGACAGATATAAAGCCTGTGGTTTTGAATACAGGGCCTCAATACTTGGCATAAGAGCCTTAACGTGGCAAGAAAGTATAACATTTGCAGAATGGCGACTCCATTTGGGTAGATACTTTGTTTCAGTGCGAAACGCTGCCGACAGTATTTACGGAGGACGTGTCACATTCGGCAGTGGTGATTGTGCGAACATAGAGCATCGTGAAGCCAGTGCATTAAGGGGTGACGTAAGAGATGCTGATACCGGCGCACCGATTCCAAATGTCAGGATTACAGCTTTCATGGGCACAAGACAAACAGGAAGCTTAACGTCCGACCAGTCGGGAAGTTACGAAATGCAGCTCCCGCCCGGGTTACACTGTGTTGAAATCTCTGCAACCGGATATATGACTTTCAGCGCGTTCATTACTATCGAGCCCGGAAGAACTCAATACATGGAAACGTTCCTGATGATTCTTGGCGACGGCACAGGAGAGGGAATTGCTACGGGAATAATCAGAGATTCTACAAACAATTTAATCCTCGCCGGCGTTGAGCTTGAGGTCCGCAGCAGCTGGGGAAACACAACAGGCGGCGTTATTGCAAGCACCACGACAAACAGCGCAGGGCGATATAATCTTACATTACCTCAAGGTCACTATACCGTCACAGCGTCAAGAAACGGATACATTACCGACAGTTTTAATATTATTATCAGAGGAACACCTTTTGAAAGACATTTTATGCTGTCACCTGTAGGTGCTGATGACTCTGTTTACCGGATAGTTCTTACATGGGGGGCAAACCCGCGGGATTTAGATTCTCACCTCAGAGCGGCAAACGGAACTCATATAGCCTTCTTCAACAGAACTGCAAATCATGTTTCACTCGACGTTGACGTTGTTACGGGGTTCGGACCGGAAACGATTACAATTACAAACTTGAGTGCATTAGGCGGATTTACATATCATGTTCACGACTATACAAATCTCTTCAGTAGTACTTCCTCCGCTATGTCAAACTCAGGTGCAACAGTCAGAGTGTACAGAGGAGCTCAATTAATCAGAACCTACAATGTTCCCACGAACAGAAGCGGGACAGTTTGGAATGTTTTCTCCATGAACACATCGGGTCATATCACGGATATAAACACTTTTTCCTTCCAAGCAGACCCGGATAGGGTTGGTCTTTTCGGCACTCATTCAAATGCAGCGGCATAATTGAATCATCCCGCTCGCGCGGAATCAGAATCCGCGAGCGGGATGATTTTAACGTAAGGAGCTGATAAATATATGGGAATAATGTTCAGCCTTCTCAAAGAACATTTTATCGAAGTGGCTTTTTTCGCTGTACTTGTTGCTTTTATTATTGGAGTTAACAATATAAAAAAGAGATGGCAAAGAAAAGTGTCTGCAAAAGATATTGGTATTTATCACGATAAATTTAAAAAGTTATTGTTAAAGATGGAAAAAGTAGGTTTTGTCGAAATCAAGGGCGTCAATAGTGATATGTTGAACAATTTGTTTGTTAAGAATACATTCAAGAGCATCGTAAAAACTTTAGATAAAATCCAACTGAGCAATAACACCGTCAGCTTGTTTTTTTTAGACAAACATTACCAAACAATTGCAGGGGCAAAGCCGCTTACATACAGCATAAGCCGCGTTATCATGAAATTTAAAATTGAAAACTTGCCGAGAAACGACGGGTTTTTTACTATCAAAAATTATTATGTTAACATCAAAGCTGACGGCCGATATAAAAAATATACATTTTTAATATCTGAAGCAGATGAAATTAATTTTAAAGCTTTTATCGCTTTTTCAAATCTTTTACATTTAAAGAAAAATATTAAAAACCTTAGCGTTAATGAAATTAATGACGTTTTAACAGAGAGTAATTATTAAAACGGCGCTTCTTTAAAGAACTCCCCCCGCTTCAAGCGAGGAGAGTTCGTTTTTTTTACTTAATGGTTGCGAAGTTCGCGCGGGGGTATTATTTCCTGGTAGTAGTTCAGGAGTTCGGTGAAATTAGCAATTTAAGTAACCTCTAATACTAAACCAACTCTAAAAAGGTTGACATGACACTAAATGTATGATATAATTACCAGCACACAAAGAAAAAATCAAGCGAACATTATGAGCATTAGCGGAAGCTTAACACGGCAAAATATGCAGCAGAGAATTTATATAATGTGAGGTTATAAATGTTAATAAATAACGCTGTTATAAAGCATTATCTTAAAAATGTAATGTTTATAAACGGAACAGCTTATGCGGGAAAATCAACAACAGCAAAAATGCTTTCTGATAAATATGAATTGATTCATTGCGAAGAAAATTATAACTGTGTACCCGATGGGATATTAACGCCTGAGAAGTATCCCAATCTGTATTATACACACAACATTAAAGACTGGCAAGAGTTTATAAACAGAACACCGGAGGTATATGCAAAATGGATTTTTGGGAACATACAGGAATTAATAGAATTTGAAATTACATATTTGATTAGCATATCGAAATCTCAAAAAGTCATAGTAGACACTAATATACCTGTTGACATATTGCGTGAAATCGCTGATTATAACCAAGTCGCAATAATGCTGTCCCCTCAATCAATGTCTGTTGAACATTTTTTTGACCGAGATGATAAAAATTTCTTCAAAGAAAAAATAATGCAATCAGAAAATCCCGAAAAAACTATGGCGAATTTTCGGAATTGCATTGCAAAGATACACAGCAAGGATGTTTACAACGAATTTGCCAATAGCGGATTTTTTACAATAATACGAGAAAGCATTACTACTGACACAAAAGATGAAACCGTTCTAATCCTTGCAAAACACTTTGGATTGACAAATTAATTCTACGTCGCATTATTAGCAAAATGCAAAGCATAAAACCATACAACATTCGCACATAATAACGGAGGAATAAAACAATGGTAACTACTGGTCTTAAAGACGGCAGTTATAAAAAACTGTCAGCAGAACTTGAGCAACTTTTGTGTACAGAAGTAAAGCTCGATAAAAAGAAAGCAGCGACGACTGTTTCGGCGTTGAAAGAACTTTATGAAACTCGTCCGTGGCGGCTTGATGACATTGCGGATTTTATCGAAGAACACGAACTCGACATGACTATGGAGCAAGCGCAACAATTTTTCGAGTTGGCTCTGTCGCTTTACAACGCCTGCCCGAACAAGTTTGAGTTCGACATGGGCGAGTATATGTTCCAAACACAGGAAAAACATCAGCGGCGAATGGCGGGCTTTCGTGAGCCGCCGCAAAAGAAAGCAATCCCAAAATCTAACCACATCTCAATTGTTCCAAAAAAGTCTACAAACGTACCCGATATTGACAGCATGAGCCAAAAAGATATTGTCGGGTTGTTAGGTAGAGTTATGTCCGGTGAAGCAAGCCAAGCCGACCTTGACATAATCGAAGGTATCCCCGGTTTAATGGAAGACATGAACGAGTTCAAGGAAGAAATGGGCGACCTCTTTACGAACCCGGAGTTTATGGAAGTGTTCGAGAAGCATGGCGAGATGGTAGACGAAATTGTTATTAAGGGCAAGCCGACCCGCTCACTAAAAGCTATAATCGGTAAAAAGTCTGTGGCGGAGCTGCGTGAATTTGCACCGCATATGGGAATCGAAAACGCCGCCAAACTCAAAAAGGCAGAATTGGTAAAAGCGATTTACGATAACAGGCTCGGCGTTGGTGCGCGCAAGCTTTTTGAACTCATGCCCGAAGAAGCGTTCGGCTTAATTGAGCAGATTATTCTTGGTTGGGTTCCGGTCGATGCCGAGGAATTGTTTGAGTATCCATTGCTCATCAATTCGTTTATTGTTGCGGTTTTCGATTACAACGGAACGTACCACTGTGTTGTGTCGGAGGAAATTGATGATTTGCTTGACGAACTCGACGAAGATGAAGAGTTTGAAGAAGCGTATGACAACTCACAAATGTTGGGCGATTACGCACAGGCGGCGGTTAATCTTTACGGTGTGATTGAAATTGACAAACTTGTTAAAATGTTTGAGAGCAATGGTAATACACTTCCCGAAACCACCGAACGCTACGACCTCAACAGAATTCTTTTGATAATGGGGCAGTTGCGTTTAAGTTATGTCGTCCGTGACGGTTGCTTGATTGCTGTTCCGTTATTAGCCGAGGAGTTGGAGGACAAAGTTGATGTGTTGATTAAAAATCATAGTCAGCCTTTGTATACTCCCGATGAGGAAACCTTTTTGGAGTATGAAGACGATGAGTTTTTTGAAGAATCTCCCGCCACCGAAGCGATGGAAAAGTTTCTGCAAAAAGTGGCACGTTACGACTATGAAGATATTATGGTCAGCTTGAATTTCATGATAAAAACAGGGCTGTACGAAGATGTGAACGAACTAATTGACGGAATACAAAATCATTGTAAGCTTTCGGCGGCTCAAAAAAAGAAAGCCCGTGAATTGCTCACAAGTTTGTGCGAAAATACACGGACGTGGGCGAACAACGGTTTCACCGATACGGAATTGAAAAAGTAGTCACAATAAAGTATTCCGACAAGGTTAGGCAGGAACTTAACCCTGAAAAAATAATCCTATTCGGTTCTTATGTTAATGGAGTTCCCCATGAATGGAGCGATGTGGATATAGCCGTATTGGTCAGCGATTTAAGAGGTGAGGATTGGTACAACGCTCGTATTCTGCTGCAAAACATTCGTTGGCGTGAAGATATTTTTACAGACATTGAACCTCATTTACTTGATGAAAACCACGACCCGAGCGGCTTTGTTCAACACGTCATTAAAACAGGCGAGGTTGTTTACCAGTCAGCTTAATGAAAGTATAAAACCGAGCGGTTTTACTGCTCCGTGAACGCAGTTACAAACAGACTTCTCTGTCGGTTCAGCAAAACAATCCCGCTGTTCGATTTTATAAACGGCTCGGCTATGTAATCACCGATGAGAAATTAGACCACGCCGGGCATGAGGATTACATCATGGTGAAAAATTTGACCCCAAACACAAAAATATCATACCGTCGGGCAACGAAGGCGGATATGGACATAATGACCGACTTGTTGTTTTTGCTGTACGACGGCGAAAGGCAGGCACCGGGTATATCGCGAGAAGAACTGCTTGCCGAAAACGAGCAGATGCTAACCGACACAAATCAAATTTTCCATCTCGCGTTTGACGGCGATAAGGCTGTCGGTATTTCGCATGGTTCGCTTAGGCGTGAATATGTAAACGGTGCGAATGATGGACTGAAAGGCTACCTTGAGGCGATATATGTTTTGCCGGAATACCGCAAAAACGGGATTGCTACCGAACTCGACAAAATTATCGGGCTTTGGGCGGCACGGAACGGCTGCCGCGAAATGGCAAGCGACTGTCTGCTTGATAACACCGACAGCTATAAATTCCACCAAAAAATCGGCTACGAGGAAACGGAGCGTAATATTTTCTTTTTGAAAACACTCGAACCATTGAAATATGAAATCCGAGAAGTTGACGATATAATCCATGCGAAAATTCAACCTATCCTTGACGAAACATGGGGCGCACCATTCTTGGCGATTAACGGCAAGCAGTGGGATTCACGAACAATGCCGGGGTTTGTAGCAGTTAGTGGCGATGAGGTTCTCGGATATTTGCTGTATGAATTCCACAGCGGTGTGTGCGAAATCATGGTGCTTGAAAGCGTCGTGCAGAATATCGGCATTGCGTCCACACTTATAGAAAAAGTCAAGCAAGCCGCAAAATTAAACGGCGTGAGCAAGATTATTGTACAGACGAGCAACGATAACACCCATGCGTTCCGATTTTATCAGCGGCGCGGGTTTACGATACGGGAAATACGGCTGAGCGCGATGGACGCAGCTCGGCGGTTGAAACCCTCAATACCGCTTATCGGCGAGGAAGGCATACCGCTCCGTGATGAAATTGAGTTTGAGATTGATATCAATCATATTGGAGCGTGACCGATGTTTATTGGATTTTAGTATGAGTATAACAATGAATAGTGAATAATGATTAATTAATGACAGTCAAAAATAAATCCCCGAAGAATTCGGGGATTTGTTGCTCTAAATATTTATGCCATTCTTCTTTTTTCTCCAGTAAATTTTCAAGCACTCAATCATTAAAAGCGGCGAAAGCGCCATTCCCGCCATTATGAACCAATGCGTAAGGCTTAAAGGCACACAGTGGAAAACCTCGCGGATTCCGGGAACTGCAGCGGTTACAGCTAAGAGCGTAAGCGACAGGCATATGCCGCCGGTGAGCAGTAAATTAGATTTAAAACCGATAGTAAAAATAGATTTTTTGAAGCTTCTGACATTGATAATATTTATGACCGAAGCCCAGCCGAGCGTGATATAAGCCATTGTGCGACCGGCTTCATGGGCGGGCGCAATTTCGCTGCTGACAGGAATAA
>JAITFV010000185.1 GCA_031281115.1 Oscillospiraceae bacterium
CAGAAGCGGATTAGAAAGGCGCTCTATGACTGTTTTCGCGAAGCCGTCGAGCACATTTCTGTTAATATCAAGCGTAGGAATTATTTCCTTGAAAAGCGCTTTTTCAAGATATTTTTTGAAATTAATATTGCCCATAGCCTCGTCAACGGTTTTATAACCGTGAAGCAGAGCGGCAGGAGCAAGGCAGGTAAGCGCGCCGTTCAGCAAGCGTGTTTTACGCAGATGATGCGGGGTTATGTCATCGTTGAAAATTATATTGAAGCCGGCTTTGTCAAGCGGTAATTCTTCTTTTACAGTTATAGGCGCTTCAATCGCCCAGAAGTAAAACAACTCACATATTGTCAAAAGCTCATCATGGTAACCAAGCTTCCTTTGAATTCTGTCAGCATCTTCACGCGGAAATCCGGTTACAATTCTGTCTGCGGTTGTGTTCGCGAAGAAGCATACATTCTCCATCCACTGCTTAAATTCCTTGCCGAGTCCCCGCTCGTCTGCATATTTTTGCACGTTTGCTTTAAGTTCGGCTCCGTTGTTTTCGACTCGCCCGCACGAAAATAAAATCAAACCTTTTTTTTCGTCGCCTTTGAAAAAAGCGAACCGCTCATATAAAAGAGCAGCAATTTTTTCCGCGTCCGGCGCGTCTGAAACTATGAATCGAAGTTCGGGATTCCGTCCTCTTTTTATATAATTATCATGGTCACTGTATGGATTTATGTAGTCGGTAACGCAAATTATAAGATTTGTTTTTATTGATTTTCCGCCATTCTCAATTCCCTTTTCTATAATCGTGAAAAGACCTTCTTGAGTCTTGAAATGTTCAATATTTTTACCGGCAACAGTCACGCTTCCGCCGAAAAGACCCTTCCTGTTAAGTTCATCAAGCGCGGGACACACAAGCGCACATAAAAACGCGCTCTCCCCGAACATGAGAACCTTTTCGGGGAAAACCTGCGCGGATTCTATAAGCGGATGGTTTCGGTTTAACTGCTGCATAGTTTTTCCTTCTCTGTTAAGGTGAAGACAATTTTAAAGGTAAACGAGTACATAATCAAAGTATACCATAAAATGCCTGCTTCTGCAAGGGGGTATAATTTATACTAAAATGCAATAAACCAGTTTATTGGATTTTAGTATTATAGTCCTTTAACTTAAAAAGCGTTTCGCTTTTTAAGTTAAAGGGGCTTGCGCTCACGTAGCGGAAATCCGTTTAAATTGAAACTGTGGAACAGTTTTCAATTTAAACGATTATAAATGGATAACAGGGTTATGTTTCATGCAGCCGAGATATTTATAGCCAGTTAAGTTAAAAACGCTAAAGCGTTTTTAACCCGCGGCGTATACGCCGCGAACCGCCAAAGGCGGCTTGGCTTGACTGCATAGCTGATTGTCCGTGCTGATGACACGGCGGCAAGCGCCACTTGCCGAGAAAACACTTTAGTGTTTTCAATTTAATCAGCTATATAAAGAATAAAACCACCTTCATGTTTCATACTAACAATAAAAACATGAAGGCGGTTCATATGTGCAACGAACACACACCTAACGGAGGCGAAAACGCAGAAGTCATCGAGGAAATACGCAGCAATAACGACAATGGTATTATCGCGGTCGCAAATTCGGAATATAATATTCACATACTAACTATTATAGGGCAAGTGGTAAATATAGACAGTGAATAAGTTCCTCTGAGGAAGATAGGTTCGGGTGTAGTATTTATTGGGGTTTGTGCGTGTTGCCATTTTATGCTATTGCTCCCTTGACACCATAATCATAGCATATAATCGCTTAAACATCAAGACTTAAACATTCCACACTATTTCAATGTAAAAGTCGCGTTTTGCAATTTTTTTATTGACTTTTATTTCTGAATCAGCGGGTTGTTCGTAATACTTATCCCTGTCCCGCTCCCCTATATAAACAGTATCAATAAAAGCCCCTGTAATTTCTCTCGTCAACTCGGTAAAATCCTTGTATTTATCTACGATATAGCTTCTCACCGACGCTCTGTTCTGTTTGCTGCGGAGTTCGGTAATTCGCTCATTCAGATTTTCAAGAAAAGCTGCAAGCTCGCCCCTCCTCAATTCAAGGTCATTGGAAATCGCTGCGAAAACTTCAAGCGATATTACACCCGCAGATTTGTCGATATAAGAATCGCTTAAAGCCTTATCCAACTTCTTCTGCTCTCGCAGGTTCTTTTCTGTCGCCTTTTCCAACGCCGATATTTCCTTACTAAACTGTGCTTCCTTTTTGAGCGTTCGTTTCTCAGCGGCAGAAAAATCGCAGTATTGATTAATTAAATCTTTAATCTTCTCACTTATGATTTCTTCAATCATGTCATACTTAACCATTGCACAGCTGCAGTCTACAAGCCTTGATTTCTGCCCTGTACATCTAAAATACCGTGCAAAACCATTCACTTGGCTCGAAGTAGACAGCACCATCGCCCGCCCGCACAGCTTACACTTTAGTAACTGTGCGAAAGCATTATGTTTGAGCGGCGGATGCGTTGTTCGCTTCTTACTGCGGCTGTATGCACCCCTTGTTTTTTTCATCTCCTGAACGCGGTCATAGTCTGCTTTACTGATGATTGCCTCATGAGTATTTTCTACGATAACCCATTCCTCGGGTGGTCTTTCTTTGTGAGATTTGGATTTATAAGAGGGTTTTCCATAACGGCACTGCGTTAGGTTTCCGGTGTAGTTCGGGTTGCGGGTAATGTGCCAAACGGTGTGGTCGCTCCACTTAAAATCCTTGATTTTTTCATCAGTTCTATTGGTGTTAATGCCTTTCAACATACGATACTTGCTCGGGCAGGGTATGTTCTCTTCGTTGAGCTGCTTGGCAATTACGGACAACCCGTAACTGTCAAGATACATCGCAAAAATTCTCTTGACGACATCGGCAGCTTCAGGGTCGATTATTAATTTATGCTTGTCATTCGGGTCTTTGATATAACCATAGGGCGCAAACGCCCCCACGAACTGTCCCTGCTTTTTTTTATACGTCATAACCGATTTTATATTATCGCTCAAATCCTCAAGATACCATTGATTCACGAGCGAGTTAATCTGAATATTTTTGCGGGTTCCCTTCTGCGAGCTGTCGGCATAATCCGAAAGGCTGATGAAACGTATTCCCCAGTCGAGAAACAACCCGTTTATGTACGTTTCAACCATAGCAACATCTCTTGCAAATCTCGACAGCGATTTACAAAGCACAACCTTAAATCTTCTCTCGCGGGCATCATTAATCATGCGGTTGAACGCCGGAC
>JAITFV010000236.1 GCA_031281115.1 Oscillospiraceae bacterium
CTGTTTACATTTTTCGGCGAGTTTGTCAGCCGTGACAGGTTCACTCAAGTCTGAAAATCTGCCGAACCCCGCCCCGTCAGGACTCACGATTTCAATTACAGAGCCGTTTTTAGGGAAATCAAGCAACTCAATCATCAGGTCAGCCATCACCGCAACATCAAAGTTGGTATGGGCGCAGATTGCATTTATTTCATGTTTAATAAGCTTATGAACAGGCGTATTCGCTTTTATATCAGAAATCGCCTTAAAAATTACGGGGTGATGCGATATAATCAGGTTTGCCCCTTTTTCTGCGGCTTCAGCGATTACATCAAGCGTAATGTCTAAGCAAAGGCAGATTTTCGCGACTTCGGCACTTTTATCACCTATTAAAAAGCCCGAATTATCGTATTTTTCCTGATATTTAAAAGGCGCTGACTGCTCCAAAAATGAATAAATCTCACTAACTTTCATGATTATGACCATCCTTTCCTCTTGAGGTACAAATCGACGAGTTTTAAAGAAATCTTTAGATTTCTTTAAAATTTCTCTCCCATATAACGTGCATATATTATCGTGTAAACTTTTGTTCGTTCATATGTATTGTGTTCGTGAACAATATTAAAACCAAGTTCATCTAAACTGCGCCGAAGCCTGTCCTGCTTTGTCATGGGCTGCAAAATAAAGCGGGTGTTTTCGTCTTTGTGGCGGCATCCGGCGAGAATTTCTGCGATTGTTTCACCACCCATTCCGGCGATGATTATATCATCACGGGGCGGAAGATTCTCGAAACCGTCCGAAAGCACGAGTTTAATATCCGCGCTGTATTTTTCAATATTTTTGCGTGCAGATTCCAAGGGTCCCGGTTTTATATCCGTGGCAATAATATCCGTCCAGCCGCTCTGCCACAGGAAAACAGGGAGAAGCGCGTGGTCGGTGCCGATGTCTGCCACGCTGCTCCCCCTCCGCACAAGCGCGGCACAAGCTGCAAGCCGTTCATCAAGTTTTATCATAATAGACTTAGTATACACTATTTTGGGGAAAATTACAATATTTTTTTATCACACAGCTGATGCACCCCGGTTTCTGCGCCTTGCAAACATCCCGTCCGAATAAAACTAATCTGTGACAGAAACTAAGCTGCTCGCTTTCGTGGAGCAGTTTTTTAAGTGCAAACTCAATCTTTACGGGATTTTCAGACTTAGGCTTAATTAAGCCGAGACGGTTAGAAAGCCTTATAACATGCGTGTCGGTCACGACCGCAGGCTTACCGTAAAGTGTGCCTGTAAGCAGGTTCGCAGTTTTTCTGCCGATACCCGGAAGCTTTAATAAATCCTCAAGATTATCGGGGATTTTGCCGCCGTAATCGCTGCGCACCATTCTGCACATTTCTACAATATCGCTCGCTTTAGTCTTATAAAGTCCACAGGATTTAACATATTTCTCAACTTCGCCAACATCAGCTTCCGCGAAATCGGCAATATTCATAAACCGTGCGAAAAGCGCGGGGGTAACTAAGTTTACGCGCTTGTCCGTACACTGCGCCGACAGCCGCGCCGCAATCATAAGTTCATGCGGCTCACGGTAAAATAAAGCGCACTGCGGATTTGTGTAGAGTTTTGAAAGCTCGCGGGTTATGCCTTTAATCTTTTCTTCACACTTCAAAATCCAACAACTCCCGTATTTGTTTCCGCTCGTCAATGCCGTTGTAGACTTCTTTCAGCTTTAAGCCGTTTTCTGTTAGTTCAAAAACACATCTTTCGGTTACATAAAGCACGCGCTGACCGCGTTTAATGGCGTTCGCGCCGGAAAAGCTGACCGCAGCGATTTCACTTTTAAATTTTGCAATTGAGCCTTCTTGTTTTATACGGACGCCATTAGCGGCGTCCCTGCAAGCAACGAGGCCTTTTGTCGTAAAGCTCATGCAGAAAACTATTATTTTTGTCGCGAATGTGATATTCGCGAAACCGCCGATACCCGGATAACCGCCTTCGAGTTTATGCACATTTACATTGCCGTGCATATCAGCTTCCAGTCCTCCGAGAAAACAAATATCAAGCCCCCCGCCGTCGTAAAAATCGAACTGCGCCGCCATATCGCAAACCATATCCGCTCCTATTGTCGCCCCGAACGCAACGCCCGGTGCCGGAAGCCCGCCGATTCCGCCCGCTTCGACTGTAGTCACGATATCTTTAAGAATACCCAGCTTTGATGCATATTTCCCGACCGTTTCCGGAATCCCGATACCGATGTTTACTATGTGTCCGGGGTGAAGCTCTCGGGCGGCGCGCTCGCCGATTATATCAGCGGTATTATCATCTTTTTGCACTTTCTTAAATTTAGTCGTTGACAATTTATTAACGTAGTAATCCATCTGCGATGCAGGGACATGAACATCGCCGGATAGTGCAGGGTTATAATCGGCAGAATCCGCAAAGCTGTTCTGCGGGCTGCGGCTCCCGGCCTCAACCACCACCACATCATCAACAAGGATACCCGGCACGATTACGTTTCGCGGGCGTGAAAACTTATGGCTGACCCGCTCGACCTGCACGATTACTCTGCCGCCGCTGCGCTTTGTGGCTTGTGCAAGTGCGAGAGCGTCAACAGTGAGATATTCTTTCTCAAACGTGATATTGCCGTTTGGGTCAACGGTAGTGCCTTTAATCAGTGCAACGTCAATTTTCGGAATATGAAAGAGCAGGTATTCCTTACCCTCAAGTTCGCGCACTTCTGCGATTTTCTGCTTTGAAATGCTGTTCAGCGCGCAGGTTCCCACCCGCGGGTCTGCGTAAATGCCAACGCCTACCTCACTCAAAAACCAGTCTTTACCCGAAGCTGCGGCGCGGATTGCCTGTGACAGCAGACCGAGCGGCAGGCAGTAAGCTTCTATTTTTTCCGCAAGCGCGGCTTTAACCGCACCCGGCATACTATTATAATGCCCTGCGATAATTTCGCTGACCGCACCTGCTGCTATATAAGGGTCGGCGTAGCGGCTTTCATCCCACGCACCGAAACCCGCCGCACAGAACAGCCGCAGGTTGCCCGGCAAGCCTGTTTCCGTGAACCGCTCGTGTATGGCTTTGTGGAGTTCCTCGGGGTTGGAAAGCGCAAGAAACGAGTTAATAGCGATGCGCGCCCCATCGGGGATTTTATCAATTGCCTCGCGGGCTGAAACGATTTTGAACATAACGGTCTCCTGTTATTTTTATTGATTAGACTTCTTGCGTAACTCAGAGAGAGTGGATTTTCGAGTAAATTTTTCGTAATGCTTCGTGCTTTGCGAAAAATTTTAACGAAGCAGGGCAGAAAATTTGCCGAAAATTCTACCGCAAACGAGTTACGCAAGAAGTCTATTATAACATGATTTAATTACCTCGTCAATAAAAAACACCCTAAGATTCACTCCTAAGGGTTTCTTTTTTTATTAGCTCCAGTCAATATCGTTATGTGACACTATTTCGTTGTTTTTGATTTCAATATCAGCTATTTCAAGCCGTGCTCTCTCATCCGGCGTTAGCCTTGTAAAGTCAGGGTCCCACGCAAGAACTAATTTTTTAATTATTTCATATGCAAGTGTTTGGTCGCTTTCCGGTAACATATCAAGCAAACTTACAGTTTTTTGAACCATTACAGACATAATAACTCCTCCGTTTTCTATTTATAGATATCGCCTCTTGCGCCTATATCAATGATGTATATTATTTTTTCAAGCTTATTTTCAATAAAAGTATCAATTAATTTGAAAATCACTCTTATTCCGCCTTTTCTTAGGCGACACCGCCCATCGTCATACCATGTTGCAATCTATATAAATCTATGATATAATATTATCATCAAATGTTGATGAGGTGACATTATGGCAAGTCGAAAAAGAATTACTGACGATATAGACGTGGTAATTACCGCTA
>JAITFV010000324.1 GCA_031281115.1 Oscillospiraceae bacterium
CTGCTCTTTACGATAGTGGGCGTTGACTACGGCGGCAGCAGAAGCGCGAGCGTGTTTAGTCTTGTGGGTTTCGACAAAGGCTTCAGGAACGTTTATCTGCTTCGTGAACATTACGACAGCGCGAATAAATCTGCCGAAAGTTTAATTGCGGATTTTACGCAAAAAATCGCAGAGTGGCGCGAACAGTTTCCGCCGCTCACAGCCGTCTTTTGTGACAGCGCGGAGCAGCTGCTGATTAAAAGCTTCCGCTACGCTGTCTCGGTCGAAGTTAAAAACGCGCTGAAACGCCCCATTAACCAAAGAATTGCAATGCTGTGCAGATTAATTTCATCAGGGCGTTTTTACGTGAATTCAAGTTGTGAAAACTTTATCGAAGCAGTCGAAAACGCAGTCTGGGACAGCAAGCAAGGCAAAGACACAAGGCTCGATGACGGCAGCGTAAACATTGACTCGTTAGATGCGTTTGAGTATGCAATTGAAAGGTATGAACGAGATTTATTTAAATTTTAACCGGAAGGCTGCCGTTTCGCGGCGAAAACATGAAAGGATTTAATGAAAATATGAACATCAAGAACATCTTTGGAAAAAACAAAAGCGGGTTACAGGCAAAACTCGAAAATACCTCCTTAATGGAAACTGCCCGCTGGAAATCTGTTTATGCGGGCGGCGGTGACTGGCGTTACGCGAGGAAAGGCGGCGTTTCGGGGCAGGGAGGTACGAGGCGCGTAAATTCTCTCGGCGCGGCAAAAGCGTTATGTTCTGAGCTTGGCGCGCTTTGTTTTTCAGAGCAGGCAGATTTTGGCTTTGCGTCAAAAGAAGTCGGTGATTTTGCAAAATCAGTCCTGAATGACAACGGCTTTTGGCGGTGCTTTCCGTTGTTCTTAGAAAAAATGTTCGCGCTCGGCGCGGGTGTAATTAAAGTATACTGCGAGAACGGGAATGTATGTTTAAATTACATAGGCGGCGACAGATTTATCCCTACACAATACGATGAAAAAGGCGTTTACGGCGGCATAATTATCTCCTGCTTAGAACGCGGCGGGCGGCGTTTTTATTTACACGAAAAACATGAAAAAGTGTGCAATGATTATATTATTTCCAATACGCTTTTCGACGCGGAAAAAGACAAAGAAATTGAACTGCGTGAAATTTTTCCGAATCTGCAAAAAGAAACACGTGTGAAAAACCTGAAAAAACCGCTGTTCGTCTACTTCCGTCCTGCCTCTGTCAATAACATCGGCGACAGCCCGCTCGGGCTTTCGGTATTTGCGAACGCTGCTGATATTCTGAAGAGTCTTGACATTGTTTTCGACAGCTTGGAACGCGAATTTGTGCTCGGTAAAAAGCGTATAATTGTGCCTGTTTCCGCGATTAAAGGCGAGTACGGCGATGACGGGAAACTGCATAAATTCTTTGACACAAACGATGAAGTTTATCAGGCGTTTTCCGCCAATGACCGTGAAGAATTAAAAATCACCGACACCTCGTCGGAGCTGCGTGTTCGCGAGCATATCGACGCGCTTGAGGAACTTTTGGATTTGCTCTGTATGCAGACGGGCTTATCTGCGGGAACACTGTCTTACAAGGGCGGCGGAATGCGTACAGCTACCGAAGTTTTAAGCCAGGGAACAAGAACATACCGCACGAAAACAGCGCACCAGCAGCTGATTCGCGAGGGGCTTGCCGACCTTCTCGAAAATATAATTCTGCTCGGCAAAATTACCGGCGCGCTGCCCTTCACGCTTAGTGAAACCGAAAGCACAGCAAACGTAGTTTTCGCAGACAGCGTAATGCAGGACAACAGCGCGAGAATAGATAACGCCGTTAAACTTTTTAAAGCGGGAATCATAGATAAAAACCGCGCACTGATGGAGGTTTACGGACTCTCCGCAGAAGAAACAGAAATCGTAAAGGAGGTGACGAACAATGGATAATGAGCAATGCACAATTGACAATGAATTAGAATTCACGGAAGAAGAACCCTGCGAATATCAAGCTGAACTTGATAATTTAAGAAGCCGTATTAATCTGCTCACAAGGGACAACGCAGAACTGATTACGGATAATCTTGCGCTTCGCGCAAAAACAGAGGCTCTGCTTGAAGCGCGGGCGGCTCTGCCCGAATTTTCGGTGCCAACCGAGCAGGTTCTTGACAAATATGCAAATATACGCGAAGCTTTTAAAAACACAAATGGTTTTTTCAAGAAAAAATAAATTAAAAACGAAAGGAATTATTAACATGGCAATTAATACAATCGAATACGCAGCAGTATTCCAAAAAGAATTAGACAAGCAGGTGCTTGAAGCATCGACTTCCGGCTGGATGGAGGAGAACGCAGGACAGGTGATTTACAGCGGCGGCAAGGAAATAAAACTTCCTGTCATTTCAACGCAAGGGCTCGCGGATTATGACCGCGATACAGGCTACTCCACAGGCGCTGTCACTTTTAATTACGAGACTTACAAAATGACCCAGGACAGAGGCAGAAGATTCAGATTAGACGCTGTTGATGTTGACGAAACAGCGTTTGCGATGTCTGCGGCGAACGTTGCGAGCGAGTTTCAACGCACCCGCGTAATCCCCGAAATCGATGCATACAGATACTCGACTTTAGCGGAACAAGCGGGAATTAAAAACAACTATACTCCTAATGCCGACGATATTCTTTTTGAGCTTACTCTGCAAATCAGTGAAATCAGAGACATAATCGGCGATGAGGAAGATATGGTTGTAATTATCTCAAGACCGATTTATGATACGCTGCTTTCTTCCCCGGAAATCTTGAAAACAATTGAAGTCGGAACATTTGTGCTACACTAAAAAGGGTGTTTCAGAGAAACACCACTAAAATACACGCAACCGCCCTGTTTGCGACACATTCAGAGGGATATGCGTTGCGGGATAAAACCCGCAGAAGGAGGTCGAAAATGAACCAAAGTTATCATCAATGTGAAAACCACGCCCCGAAGAAGTTAATGTAGGATACTACGGAACAAAATGGCTTAAGTTTATGCAGAGCCACCACCCGAAAATACTTCGGGAGTAAAAGAAAAAGCAAACGCTTCACGAAGTGGCGCGGTCGGTAAACAAGTATGCGAGCGATTATAAAACCTTGCTCGACCGACAATATGAATCACTTCACCCTCGTCCTTACGAATGGGAGGACGG
>JAITFV010000297.1 GCA_031281115.1 Oscillospiraceae bacterium
TGCTTCTGTTACAGTTACATAGTAGGTTGCTGCCGGTATGTCAGTTGCATGAGTTAAAGTAAGTGTTGTGCCGGAAGCTGCTGCTGTTACGCCGGCAAGAACTGCGCCTTCTGCTGTTGTGTAAACTTTCCAGTCACCTGCGATTGCAGTGGTTAAGGTGAAGTTTACAGATGGTTGTGTTGCTGCAGTTTTCGCTACTGTGCTAACTGCTACTGCGGGAACCGCAGAAGGAGGAAGTTCAGGAGCGCAGTTTTCACATTCACCGCAGTCTTCAAGGATTTTAACATTGTTGTATAAAACTGTGTAATGTCTGCTGCCGTCTTGTCTGTGGTCTGCAAAACTGATTGTTCCTGCGTTGCCTTTTGCTGCAAACATTTCAGCTGTTGCTGTATACGTTGCTGTGAACGCTCCGGTTTCGCTGAGTTCGCCGTAGGATAATACTCCGTCGATAGCGTATCTGAGTGCTCCGTCCATGCCGGTACCCAAACCGCCGGGGTTTGCCGCGCTCGGGTTCGTTGCAGATTCTAAGCGTAAGCGTCCGAAGTTCGCCGAAGTATCGTTAATTGCCGCATCGTTTACAGCAGTAATAATACCGCCGTATACTAAGGTGTATCTGAGACCTTCTTCAGTCATGTTGTTAAATGTGCCGAGACCGAGCCTTAAACCTTGAGATGAACCGGTTCTGAACGAACCGATGACAGAGAGCGTTCTCGGTGTCGTGGTTACATTCATGATTACGCCGGCTCCGTTATCGGAAGGTAAAGACTCTGTTAAGAAGAGAGGCGGGGTGAGTCTTCCGCGACCGTCCAAATTCATTAAGTCGGTTGGGTCATATGTCTGCATATCAAAGATTACATTGGGGTCAAGACATTCGCAATCTTCGCAGATTAAGCAGTTTTCTTCGCCTGCTTCAGTTATAATATGTCCGGGAACAAGGCAACCTTCTCTTACGCAAACCTGCGGTGTTGTGCAAGTTGCGGGAGGTCCTGCCACGTGAATCGGAGCCCCTGTTCTCGGTTCGTCGCAGTCATTTCTGCCGCAGACGTTAGGTAAGTTACACGCCAATCCGGGCGTTAATATATGGTTGAGAGGCGGTGCTATTACGTGGTCACAACCAACTCTTGCACAGATTTGGGCTGTAGTACAAGTCGCGGCGGGACCTAAATTGCTGTGTCCGAGAGCTTCTACTAATACTTCGTTACATCCGTCTCTTGCGCAGATTTGGTCATCTTCACAAGTCGCGGGGTCGCCATCTTCATCGTGACCTAAAGGAGGAAGCGAGGAAACTGTTGCGGGAGCTGCAGTTTCAAATCCGCACTCTTCGCAGTTCCATTTCTCGAATCCGTATTCTGTACAAGTCGCCAGCGAAGAAACTGTCGCGAGTGAGCTTGCTGTACTGTTGTGGTCGCTGCTGGTTGAACAGAGACAAACAGTGCAATCGCCGCATTCCACATTGTCATTTTCTGCTCCGCAGGTTTCGCAGTCTGCCGTTACATTCGGGCAGTCGTCGCCGAAATCGTGCCCGCCGTCTTCAAAGCAGCGGTCTGTACAACCGTCGCAGAATCCCGGAGGATTTGAGCAGGTTTGCGCGAAAGCGAGCGCGCTGGGAGTTGCGGCAGCGTTGAACGCGCAGCCGGTGATTAAGCAGTGTATGCAGTCGTCGTCGTCTATTTCGTGATTAGCGGCGCCTGCGGGACAGAAAATCCCCCAGTTGTTGACTGCTGTGCAGCATACGCCTGCAATCGCGCCTTCATCTTCACAAACTTCACAATCGAAAGCCGAGAAGGATGATACTTGTATGTTTGCTAAGAGTAAGCGTACACTGGCGTTACTTCCTGTCGCAAAACTAAGCGAACGGATTTCATTGCCTTCGCCCCATGTTAAGAGACCATTATCGATTACGTTTGCAATTTGGGTTCCGTTTGCAACATCTTCAAAAGTAACGTTCTCTCCTGCGGCTCCGACATACCATGTTATAGTATCTGTGTCAGTGTCAATAACAGCGTGAATGGTATGCCAAACATCGTTTGTATTGTCCCCTACCGGTCCGATAGTTGTATATACAGGGTCAACTCGAACCGTTCCACCCGTTAAAGCCCGAGCGCGGCGGCTTTCCGGAGTACCGGTATTATTACTAATTGTTAAATGTCCATCAGTGGTGAGGATTGAGGCACGGACTGTATCATCTACTCTGTCATTTGCATCAATTACTGCTCTTTCGGCTAAAGCCGGTCCACTTGAACCATCGGAGAACCACATTGTTGCTGTTTGGCTTTGTCCGGCAGAGGTCCATGCGAAATCAAAACTCATGCCGTCTAAACCTGTGTTGGGTTCAATGGGTTCAATTAAATCAATGCTGCCGGCGCGGTTCGCGTTCGAAGACATTGCACCTAAACTTAATGTGTTCGCACCCGCCACACTACTGTCGGTGCCGTCAGGGGTTGCTATCAAGCTAAAATCGCTCGTGCTACCTCTTCCGCCCCCACGTAAGTACCAGCCTGACGGGTGTTTCTGCCAGGGAGTGTTTGCCAAAAGTTCTGTCGGAACTATAGTTCCGTAAACAGAAGCATCATTAAAATCCACATCAAGATGCGTAGCTTCCCATTTTCCCGTAGGAGGTTCGCAGTCGCAGTTTTCAATAATGAAGTACGCTTCATTGATGAAACCTGCAATCGGGTTGAACTGAATCATGAAATTGCCGTCTCCGCTGATATCGTCAATTCCGTCTAATTCGTCTGTAGGGAATGTGAAAATAATGGTTTCCGCAGCAACTTCAACGCTCACATCTTCGTGCAAGCCGCCGCCTGTTCCCGCTGCAAGTTGACCATTAGTCGCAAAACCATCAATGATTGTGGTAGCATCCCATCCGTCATAGTTAAGTACGAATTGGAAGCCGCCCATGCCGTCGGAGTTCGCCGCTGTAATCGCTGCGCGGTTCGCTACGAGGACGAAATTGTCTGCAGATTGAACTACTGACGCGGGAACTTCCCAACCGTTTTGCGCTACGTCCCAACCACCTACGACAGTGGTTGCGCCGAGGCTATAAATGCATTTAGGGCAAACCGCATCTTCGCTCGGTTCTGTTCCGAAGAACGGAGCGCCTAAACGGTCGCCATTTTCATCAAGAAACCACATCGCAATAACTGTAATATCGGTGGTGAAACTATACTGTTCTTGACCGGTATTGTTAATTGTGAATTGTTTCCAACCGCCTGCATCGTAAAAATCAGGGTCATAAAGGGGTGCATCATTAAGAACTTTTAAAGTTCCGTCTGTAAAGTGACCCGCGGTGTTTCTTTGGAAACCGCCGTATTGGTCGGGTGCAGGCGTTAAATCAAAGCCTGCATCAGCTCTGACGTCTTTGAACCCGCCGGAGCCGCTACCGCCGCTATTGAGTCCGTTGATAGCAAAACCAACTTGGTAATTGCCCGCATCTTCAGGCTCAACAAGAACCTCAAACCCGAAAACATCATTAATATAAGACAATCCGCCTATATTTTCAAGTTGAATACGTCTGCCGTCGTTTGTAGCTTCCGGATTTAAGAATACGGGTTCGCCCGTCGCTGACGCCGGCAGCGCGGGCATCATGCCGACAATCATAGCCAGCGTTATGAAAAATGATAGGATTTTGCGTTTGGTTCGTACTTTCATTTTTTTCCTCCTGAGAAAATAAGTTTTATTATTACGCACGTCCATGCGTTGAGTTACTTGTCTTGCTCGTCTTGCTCGAGTTCCGCAGAAGATTCTTTCCTGTCCTCATCTTTAACCGTGACAGCTTCGTTTAATACGCGCTTAACGATTGTTTCGATACCTTTGATATTCTTATCTTCGCAAAGAACCTCCAACGCTGAAAATAAACCTACAATTTCAATACGATTCATATTTCACAAAGCCCTTTCTTCCTGTAGATTAAAGTGAGATTTGCTTAGTTTGCGCACCTCCGCGTGTTAGGTTACTTGTCTTGCTCGAGTTCCGAGATAATTTTTTCAACGTAAGCAACGTCCTCGGCTTCCATTCCCGCCTGTTTTTTGTTGATTAATTGATTAAGCCCGATAACTGTGATGTTTGCTTTTTCGTTATCAATTTTTAGTTTCAGCAAGTCATAAAGCTCGTCTTTTGTTGCTTTTCTTAGTTCCGGTACTGACGGCATATTAACACCTCCGAAAGAGAAATTTTGCAGGGAGCGGATTTAAGGTCTGTTTAATGAGTCTTCCGTGTCTTTAATCAGTTCTTCAAGTGTTTCGCTTTTGGTGTTTCTGCCCTGTCTGATTTCTTCTATTTCTTTTTCGACCTTTTGATACATACGAAGCAATGTCTTGTTATGTGCGTCAAACTGCCTGTCGGTCATTCCCATGATTCCACCCCCGAAAGATAAATTGTTGCTTTGCACACGCCCCGCGCCCCTTGAACTGCTGTAGTTATTGGTTTTCTGCGAATCCCTTCCGCATTTCCTCAAACGAGGGCAAATCTATCTCGTTGTCGCTTGCCGCGCTCTGAATGCAATAATATGCTTCTTTTGCAGTCTCACACTTAGCTATTTGCTGTGCGATTAGTTTTATTATAACTTTCGTTTCGAGAGCCACTTCAACACCTCCGAAAAAAGACCACAAATTACCACGCATACTTATGCGCTTATCGTTATTATAATACTTCGGGGTTGCTTTGTCAAGGGTTTTTCTGCAAAAAGAGGAAATATTTTTTAAATGTTCGTTAAACTGCCGTTTTATCGGGCTTTCGGGCTGTATTTAGTTTTGCCGCACAACTAATTCATGAACTCGCCGCTGTATTCAAGCAGCGTCACAGTCTCAACCCCGCCGACTTCCTTATATTTCGCGACTTCGTCTGCGTTGTTGCGCTTCACCTTAATCTCAATCGTAAGTTCGGTGCTGCTGCCCATGCTTGTTTTGTTTTTGAGCTTGTAACGTGCGGAGGAGAGCAGGGTGTTTATTCCCTCCTCGGCTTCTGCACTATACTTAATAATAAGCAGGTAGTTCTTTTTTTGCTTTTTCAGCAAGGTCAGCAGTATGTACATAACGGCTATGAACGCCGTTCCGATTACCGCAGCCGGATACAGCCCCGCACCTGCTGTTACACCTGCGGCGATTCCCCAGAACAGGAAGCCGATGTCGAGCGGGTCTTTCACAGCCGAACGGAACCGCAC
>JAITFV010000014.1 GCA_031281115.1 Oscillospiraceae bacterium
ATCAAACTTTTAGTATACGTTTTAGTAATGAAACTGGAGAAAGATATTCATTCCGATTATTCGCAGGTGGTGATAGAGGAAAAAGTGCATTTGAAGAGAGTTTAAATGGAGAACAGTTAATTGAATTTATAGAGGTCAAGGATAATGGCAAGCAAATTATAATTTACTCTGCACCCGCATCATGGGGCACTTTTCCGAGTCAAAATGGCGGTTATCAATTTCCGATGGAAATTAACGGATACTTTATGAGGGGAGGATATAGTCCCGGAGATAGCGGCATTACGGGTGTTACACTTGAAAATATTTATAGAAATATGACAGTTTCATCTTTTGCAGATGAACCGTGGTGGACTAATTTTACAACTTCGGACGCGTTGGCTGTTCTTCGAGCAGTGTCGGGTTTAACTGCGCTAACTGATGAACAAAGCGCGAAGTTGGGGATTAGCGGTGAACCGACCTCTGCCGACGCGCTGGAGATTTTAAGGATTGTGGCGGGGTTGTAGCTTCAGCAGCATGAATAAATAAACTCATTTGATTTTTTGCCGACTTTCCGAATCACAGACATATATTCAAGAATTTCCAAAATAATTTTATCTTTGCATATTTTCGACAACTTTTTAAACTCCTTAAATGTAAATTCATCAGGCAAATCTGCCGGCAGAAAGCGGCGATAATCCTCGCTGCAACCTAAATAAACCTCTGAAAGAAGCCCGAGCGGCTTCTTTGTTTTTCTGTTAATACGCTCTGTTTCAAGCCCCGTAATGCAAATCGTCAAGTTCGGATGAGTTAAAAATCCCTTGATTCGGTATAATTCAAGGAAAAATGACGTCATGTTTTTATTATTACGAACAGGTGATTTTTTAATAAGCTCACCTGTAATTTCATCTATAAAGATATTATGAACACGCTGTTCAAACGGGTAAACAACAGTAACGTGGCTCGCTTCCAAAAATACATTGAGCTTGTTTTTGAGCTTGTCCCAATTTGCAGTTTGAATTTCATAAATCCCGTTCTCGCCCGCCGCGTCAGCGTAATACTGCCCGATTTTGGCTTCACGGTCGGGGCTTGCAGAAAAATAATGCTTCAAAACGGCATGAATTGGTTTTTCGTTGAGAGTGCCGATTGCAGGGGTACGCGAACTGGTGCGAGGACTGTTATTGACAATCTCTGTGAGAGCCGCCGCGAACCGCACCGTGTCGGGTTTCTTGTTTAAAGGCGGCGCGCAGTCCCATATTTTCGCAGTTTCGCGCTCTATGAACACAGGCACACCCATGTTTTCATTGCTCGGGATTATGCCGGTCGCAATTGCCTTTAACTCCTCAACTGCATTTTCAACCGCATAGCACTCGTCGGCTACTTCAAACATAGGAACATCGTTCAGATTATCGCCGAAAACGATGATTTTGTCAGCGCCTGTGAGTTCTTTTAACTTTAAAGCGGCGGTGGCTTTGGAAACACCCGCGCTCCACGCTTCATAGAAGCGCAGATTCTTCGCGTAAGTATCCATGTATGTGGCGGCGGAGAAGCTGTTATCGCGGCTGAAAACCGCATTCAGCGCGGCTATTTCGCTTTCGGGGTTCAGGAAAGTTATGTAGTAAATTTCACCTTCAAAAAGTTCCTCATAACTGTCGCAGGCATAGCGGAACGGGTCGTCTTTGCGGGTGTCATTAAAATTCTTAACGGCTTTGTGACTTTTTTTCAAGTAACTCACCCGCTCGACGCCGTTCACATGGGCGTATACAAGCGGGGTTTCGTTGTTTGCGATTATAAACTCTCTCGCGGCTTCGGTGCTGCGCTCGGGAATCAGCTCGGCAGAAATACGCTCGCCGGTCACGGGGTCAGTCAGAATCACGCCGTTCATGTTAATGACCGGTATGTTCATATTTACATCGCTCATGATTTTACCTGCGGTTTGAAACCGCCGCGCCGTTGCATAAGAAAACAATACGCCGTTCGCAATCATGCGGTTAAGCATTTCGGCGGCGCGGGGCTTTAATTTGGCTGCGTAATTGAGCAGAGTTCCGTCGAGGTCGGTTATGTATAGGGTCATATGAAATTACTTCCTGTCAAAAAATAATTATTATCTACGTTATACAAAGCCCTCTTAATATCTATGTTTAATGTTTATTATCGGTGAAAATCTTTAAAACTTTAGCTGTTTGAAGTCTTTTAACTTTAAAATTATAGAATTTTAAGTTAATCGGGCATAAAATTATTACTTTGGAAGTAAACAGCAGGTAATTCTCTGTGGTTCTCCCCATCTGTGGTAGGGAGAACCACGAAAATCAGTTTTGTCTACTGTTGCGTGCAGGAGTAATAATGACGAAAACAAATCTTGACTTACTGTCAAATTTATGGTATTATGTTTACAGAAGGGTGGTGACTTGAATGTCATCTAAGGAATTTGAAAGCTTAACAAGCGGAATCGCAGCAAATACAATTAAACTTGACCGCGGCGAAATGAATATAAAAGATTACGTAAAGCTCATGAAAATCATATTAGGAAAAGAGGTCTTTGAGAGGGCTATCGAAATCTTAGACGAAGATTGATGTTTATTGACTTAAAGTCAATTTCATGCTATAATTAACAAAACAACTAACAGGAGGACAACTAAAATGGCAGTAAAAGTAGCAATTAACGGATTCGGACGCATAGGAAGGCTTGCGTTCAGACTTATGTTCAAGGCTCCCGGTTATGAAATCGTGGCTATCAATGACTTAACCTCCCCAAAAATGCTGGCGAACCTTTTGAAGTATGACTCGGCGCAGGGCCCTTACAGAGGTCACACAATTGAGGCGGGCGAGGATTCAATTACCGTTGACGGCACAACGATTAAAATTTACGCAGA
>JAITFV010000101.1 GCA_031281115.1 Oscillospiraceae bacterium
GTTTCGCTTTTTAAGTTAAAGGGGCTTGCGCTGTTGCGACAGCGCCCGCTGCGCTCACGCAGCGGAAACCCGTTTAAATTGAAACTGTGGAACAGTTTTCAATTTAAACGATTATACAATTGAAACGGGGAAAACGTTGTTTTCATTTCTTGTTGGTGAAGAAGGGGCTTTGTGAAAATATGAGCAGTATTTTAGAAGTGAAAAATCTTTCGGTATCGTTTAGAATATACGACAAAGGTTTAAAGCGGCGCGACCTGAAAGTCATCAGCAACCTGAACGTCAGCGTCAGGCAAGGCGAAATCCTCGCTGTTGCAGGTTCGAGCGGTTCGGGGAAGAGCCTGCTTGCCCATGCGGTTCTCGGGATTCTGCCGGGCAATGCGGCAGTTGAGGGAGAAATATTCTACGGCGGCGAACCGCTGACCGTAAAACGGGTCAAAAGCTTGCGTGGGTATGAAATTGCACTCGTGCCGCAGTCAGTGGAATATCTCGACCCGCTGATGAAGGTCGGCAAACAAATAACGAAGGATAAATCCGCTGCAGCAAGCGTTTTTAAACGTTATAAACTTAACTTAAATGTTGCCGGAATGTATCCTTTTCAACTGTCGGGCGGCATGACAAGGCGCGTACTCTGCGCAACGGCGGTAGTCTCGGGCGCGAAACTGATTATAGCGGATGAGCCGACTCCGGGTATGTCGAAGGAACTTGCAGACAGGGCGATGAAACACTTTCGTGACCTCGCTGATGCGGGAGCGGCGGTAATGCTTATTACCCATGACCTCGACCTCGCGCTCGGTTATGCCGACAGAATCGCGGTGTTTTATGCGGGAACAACAGTTGAAACTGCGTTTGCCGCCGATTTTGAGCGTGAGGAAAAATTGCGCCATCCCTACACAAAAGCATTGTGGCGGGCGATTCCGCAAAACGGATTTCAACCTGCGCCGGGTTCGCAGCCGTATGCGGGTTCATTGCCTGAAGGCTGCTTGTTTGCGCCTCGCTGCGATATGAAAACAAACGAATGTGTGAGCGGGGTTATTAAACCGCGCACGGTGCGCGGCGGGGAGGTGTGCTGCCTGTATGCTGATTGAAGCGAAGAACATAAGATTCGGATACAGCAGAGCAAAACCTGTGCTTGACGGCATTTCGCTCGCTCTTGAAACAGATGAGCGTGTCGCGTTAATCGGACCTTCGGGCTGCGGCAAAAGCACGCTGGCGCAGATAATAGCCGGATATTTAAAGCCGTGGTCGGGAGAAGTTTTGCTTGACGGGAAAGCAATTCCGCGCAAAGGATTTAATCCCGTGCAGTTGATTTACCAGCATCCGGAAAAAGCGGTAAATCCCCGTTGGAAATTAGGCAAAACCTTAACCGAAGCATGGACACCCGACAGAGAATTTCTCGAAGAAGCGGAAATATCGCCCGAGTGGCTTGACCGCTATCCGGCAGAGCTGTCAGGCGGGGAAATACAACGTTTTTGCATTGCCCGCTCGCTCGCTCCGCAGACGCGATTCTTGATTGCCGATGAAATAAGCACCATGCTCGATGTGATTACACAGGCGCAGATTTGGGAATTAATTTTAAAACAAGCGGAGCGGCGTAATCTCGGCTTGCTTGTAATTACACACAACCCCGAATTAGCGGAGCGGATTTGCACAAGGGTTTTGAAGTTTGAGGAGTAATAACATGACATTAGAAAACTTTTTCAAAGAGAATGATTCCGTTGCGCTCGGTTTTTCGGGCGGCGCGGATTCGTCGTATCTGCTGTATGCGGGTCTGCATTATGGTGCAAGGGTAAAAGCTTATTATGTTAAGACGGCGTTTCAGCCGGAGTTTGAACTGCAGAATGTTTATAAATTAGCAGAGCAAATCGGCGCAGAAGTTACGGTACTTGAAATGGATATTTTAACGAACGAACAAGTTGCTTTAAACTTACCCGACCGCTGTTATCACTGCAAAAAAGCTATATTTGGCGCGCTTAAAAAGGAAGCGGCTATTGATGGTTTTATGGTCATTATAGATGGTACAAACGCTTCTGACGATATCGGCGACCGCCCGGGTATGAAGGCGCTCGCCGAGCTTTCCGTGCGTTCACCGCTTCGCGAGTGCGGAATTACGAAAGATGAAGTGCGCCGATTGTCTAAAGAAGCTGGATTATTTACCTGGGACAAACCCGCGTATGCCTGTCTTGCCACGCGAATTCCTACAGGTCGGGTGATTACAGGAGAATTGTTAGCACGAGCGGAAAAAGCGGAAAATGCATTGTTCCTGCTTGGTTTCACCGATTTCAGGGTTCGTGTGTATGACGAAGCGGCGAGATTGCAGTTTCCGCAGTCACAAATGCACGAAGCGATAAATAAGCGCGCAGAAATTACACGCGCAATTAAACCTTATTTCAAAATAGTATTATTAGATTTAGAGGGAAGATAAAAAGCTTTAAACAAAGCTATTCTCTGCCAGCGAAGAAAGGACTTAATGAAAATATGAGCAGGCAAAATACATTAGACATATTGCAAAAAATTCAAAAGGGTGAACTTTCGCCCGAGGAAGCGATGCTCAAGCTGCGGATGGAGCCGTTCGAGGACTTAGGGTATGTAAAGCTTGACCATCACCGCGAACTTCGGCAGGGAATAGCCGAGGTTATATACGGCGCAGGTAAAACCGCGGAGCAAATCATCGGAATCTCATCGGCAATGCTTGAGAGAGGTCAGAAAGTGATTTTAATTACCAGAATCCCGTCGGAGACAGCCGAGAAAGTCGCCGGGAGCATACCTATGAAGTATCACGAAATGGCACGAATCGGGATAATCGGCGATATGCCGGAGCCTGACGGAATCGGAAAAGTAATAGTCGCGACCGGCGGCACAAGCGATATGCCTGTCGCGGAGGAAGCCGCACTCACAGCAGAAGCACTCGGCAACGAGGTTGTGCGGCTTTATGATGTGGGCGTGGCGGGGCTTCACAGGCTGCTTTCGCGCCTTGAAACTATAATGGAAGCAAAAGTCATTGTTGCGATTGCGGGAATGGAAGGCGCGCTTCCGAGTGTTATCGGCGGGCTCGCGGATTGTCCTGTAATCGCAGTCCCGACAAGTATCGGCTACGGCGCGAATTTTGGCGGATTATCCGCGCTTCTTACAATGCTCAATTCTTGCGCGAGCGGGGTGTGCGTAGTTAATATCGACAACGGTTTTGGCGGCGGTTATCTCGCGAGCATGATAAATCATCAAGGAAAGTAAAAACATGAAAACATTATTTTTTGAGTGCGGCATGGGTGCAGCAGGCGATATGATTATGGCAGCTCTGCTTGAGTTGCATGACAGACCCGAAGAATTTATTGATAAACTTAACAGCATCGGTATTCCCGATATTGCCGTCACAGCTGAAAAGTCCGTAAAATGCGGCGTAAGCGGGACGTACATCAGAGTTTTAATAAACGGCAGAGAAGAAAATCCAAATATGCACAAATCGAAGCATGAACACAGCAACTGCGGCAGAATTGAACAGTTAATCGGCAGTTTGAATATTTCAAGCGCGGTAAAAGAAAACACACTCGGAATTTATAGAATCTTAGCTGAAGCAGAGAGTAGTGTTCATGGCGTTCCGATTGAACAAATCCACTTTCATGAAATCGGTGAAATGGATGCTGTTACTGATATAATCGGTGTTTGTATGCTTATTGAAGAGCTTGAGCCCGCTTTAATTTTGGCTTCTCCGATTCATACAGGAAGCGGGCAGGTCAGCTGCGCTCACGGGGTTCTGCCGGTTCCCGCGCCGGCAACAGCGGAGATATTAAAAAATATACCAATTTACGGCGGTGAAGTTCGCGGGGAATTATGCACACCCACAGGAGCCGCGATTCTTAAGTACTTTGTGAAAGATTTCGTCGCAATGCCGATTATGAAAGTATCAAAAATCGGTTACGGTATGGGAAAAAAAGATTTTAAATCCGCGAACTGCATACGGGCATTTTTCGGGGAAAAAACTGAAAAAAACGACGAAGAAATTATTGAGCTTTTGTGCAATTTAGACGACATGACACCTGAAGCAGTGGCTTTCGCTGCGGAGCTTCTGCTTGAAGAAGGCGCGCTTGATGTTTATACGGTACCGATTGGCATGAAAAAAGGGCGGGCGGGTGTAATGCTCGCGTGTATATGTGAATATAATTTAAGAAAAAAAATGTTGCAGCTCATATTTAAACATACAACCACTCTCGGGATACGTGAAAATATAAGCCGCAGATATATATTAGAGCGTGAATCCAGCGAGGTTCAAACACCGCACGGAACTGTCAGGGTTAAATCGGCAAGCGGTTACGGAGTCGTAAAATCTAAACCCGAAT
>JAITFV010000200.1 GCA_031281115.1 Oscillospiraceae bacterium
CGCCGTGCCATCAGCACGGACAATCAGCTATGCAGTCAAGTCAAGCCGCCTTTGGCGGTTCGCGGCGTATACGCCGCGGGTTAAAAACGCTTTAGCGTTTTTAACTTAACTGGCTATATCGATTAAATGCAGAGAAATCTTTATTAGCAGAATAGCCTAATACAGCGAGCCGTAGCACTTGCATGCTTTGTAATCCGCGCTTTGAGCGCAATCCGTACCGAATGCCGACCACGAGTGAGGACGGAAAATTCTGTCTTTTTCTGCAACGTTGTGCATTGAAACAGGAATGCGCAGCATTGAAGCTAATGTAATCAAATCCGCGCCGATATGCCCATAAGTGAACGAGCCGTGATTTGCGCCCCAGTTCGCCATAACAGAGTAAACATCGCTGAACGCGCTGTTATTTTCAAGCAAATTCGGGACGAACCATGTAGTAGGCCAAGTTTTGTCGGTTCGTACATCAAGCGGATTATGTATTTCATCAGGCAATGTCACGGTAAAACCTTCGGCAATCTGCAACGCCGGACCCAAGCCGCCGACTAAATTAACTCTGATTAAAGTAACCGGCATTTCCGACTGTGTTTTGAAGTGCGAGGAGAACCCGCCGCCTCTGAAATATCCCAGGTTCGCCTGGCACCAGTCGGTTGCTTCAAGCATCGCTTTAATGTCGCTGTCCGTGACCTCCCACCAGCGTTTCATTATTCCTCCTGTACTCACGCCTGCCGCGTCAACCGCCGCCGCACCGGAATTAATCAGATGAATAAAACCGTCGGAGGCTTTACCTGTAGGTTTAATCCCCGTCACGCGCTCGACAGCTTCCGGGCTCCAGTAGGTTCTCACATCGGCGAATATTGAAGCCCTGCCGGAAAGCAGGTTCCCGAAAAGCATAGCAACGCCGTTCAGCGAATCATTTTCAGTTGCGAGCAGGACAGGCTGTTTTTTCCCGTTCCAGTCGAAAGTAGAACTTAAAATGCTCTCGGTGAAATCGCAGTTAGGGAGCCAGTCCGTCCACTGCCGCTGCCCTTGAAAACCGCCGAAAATCGCATTGCGTCCTTTAGCTTCCTCAAGCCAGCCGAGCTCTGCAAGCTTAGGGTTACCGAGCATTATATCACGGATAATCAGCGTCATCTTCACGCAGAACTCCCACTGCTCGTCTTTGGACATTAACCCCTTGTTACCCTCGTTTACGCCGGTATTGAAGTCGGTGCCTTCGGGGCAGTTTGCGCGTGTCCACTTATATGCCTTTTCATATTCATCTTTGTCGTAAATTTCAAGCTTAATCCGCCGCAAAACCTCGGTCATATCCACCCACTCCGGGCGGATTCCGAGGTATTTTTGCATGAAATCTGCGTCTGTGTACGAGCCTGCAATCCCCATCGAAACCCCGCCGATTCCCACATACGCCTTGTTTCTCATCTGCCCCGCGGCAAGCGAACACTGTGCAAAACGCAGCAATTTTTCACGAACATCACGGGGTATGTTTGTGTCGCCTGCGTCCTGAACATCGCGCCCGTAAACTGCGAACGCGGGCAGACCTCTCTGCGCGTGTGCCGACATGACCGCCGCAAGGTAAACTGCGCCGGGGCGTTCCGTACCGTTAAAACCCCAGACGGCTTTTATATTAAGCGGGTTGAAATCCATAGTTTCCGAGCCGTAACACCAGCAGGGCGTTACCGAAAGCGTTGCACAGACATTTTTCACGGCGAAAAACTCCTCCGCTTTTGCGGCTTCCGCACCGCCGCCGATTGTGAACGGCGTAATCACACATTGCGCGGGTGTTCCGTCGGCGTAGAAACACTCGCTTTCGATTAATGTTTTTGCGGCTTTCGCCATGTTCATCGTCTGCTCTTCAAGCGATTCACGCACACCGAACTGCCGTCCGTCTATAACGGGTCTGATTCCTATTTTTGGGTACATAGTTTACTGTTCCTTTCTTTTTGAATAGGGGATATTTATAGTTAGTTAAGTTAAAAACGCTTTAGCGTTTTTAACCCGCGGCGTATACGCCGCGAACCTCCAAAGGCGGCTTGACTTGACTGCATAGCTGATTGTCCGTGCTGATGGCACGGCGGCAAGCGCCGCTTGCCGAGAAAACACTTTAGTGTTTTCAATTTAAACGATTATAATATATTTTTAGAAAATTTAATAAATTCATACGGCAATCCCATATCTTCAGAATATTCGCGAATTTCTTCTTTCTCGCTATCCGTCATTTCATCATAGAAAGAGCGGTCAGAAACTTTCCAATATTCCATAACCTCATCTATCTTCAAAACATCTCCCCACGGTGCTTTATATAATTCTCCGACTTTATATTTGCCGACTTCTTTATATACCCTTGTGGTATAACAATAACCAAATTCGCTTAAATGATTTTGAACACTTTCATATTCATGCTTAGGGAATGAAATTTCCATTATATTATTACTTCTGCACATTATATAAATCCCCTACCCCTCCGGCAAATACGTTTTCACCTCGCACGACTTCGAGATAATTTTCCGTGCTGTTTCAAGGTCGGGAATTATCCCGCTCGTGATTAATTGTATCGCGACATTCCCGAACGCGGTCGCTTCAACAGGTCCTGCCTTAACCTTGCAGTTGCAGGCATTTGCAGTCAATTGACATAAAAGCGCGCTTTGCGAGCCGCCGCCGACAATGTGAATTGTGTTGTAATCCTTGCCGGTGCAAGCCTTGATTTCACGGAGAGCTTGCGCGTGTTCCGCGGCGAGGTTTTCGTAGATTTTACGGACTTCATCAAGTTTTTCGAGTTCTGCGTAGCTGAGGTTGTATTTCTTGCGGAGCTGCTGAACGGGGTACAAGCCTGTTATATTTTTAAGAAGCGTTGTTTTTCCGCCGAAGCCGAGTTCATTCGAGAGGCCAAACTCAATGGTTTTTTTGCTTATAATCGGCTCCGACAGCTCCGTTCCGAAAAGTGACCATGTCCCGCATGAGATATAAATGATGTCGTCTGCTGCTTCTGAAACTCGTGATTCAACAGGAATCGCAGCCTGTGATTCAACAGGAATCGCAGCAATTGCACACTGCGTATCATGTCCGCAAACAGCGATTACATCTGCGTCTGTGTTTTCAAGTTTTCCGATTACAGTGCCGCTCGGGATTATTTTTGTTAATAAATTCTTCGGTAAATCCAGTGAATTTAAAACCTCGCCGGACCATGTTCTGCGCTTTAAATCCATCATCTGCGCCGTGCTTGCAATCGATGATTCGGTCAACATATTTCCGGTCAGCAGATAGTTGAACAAGTCAGGCATAAGCAGTAATTTTTCTGCTTTTTCAAGGGTCGCCGCACGGTGTTTTTTAAGCGCGCAGAGTTGAAAAACAGTATTGATTTCCATGAAGCCGATTCCGGTTATTTCAAAAAGACGCTCTTTGCTTATAAGCTCAAAAACTTCTTTTGAAATGCCTTCTGTGCGCTTATCGCGGTAATGCACAGGCGGCTCAAGCAAGTTCCCGTCCTTGCCGATTAAGCCGAAATCCACGCCCCAGGTATCAATTCCGACGGAATCAAATTCACCTGCTTTTGCGATTCCTGTTTTTATTTCGTGAAGAAGATGCTCAAGATTCCATTGAAGCGTGTTTTTAATCTCTACCGGGTTATTCTCAAACCTGTGTATTTCTTCTAATCTGATAACCTCGCCGTCAAAACTTCCGAGCATTACCCGCCCGCTTGACGCGCCTAAGTCAACTGCTAACACCCTCTTCATCACGAACTCCCATTCGGGTATTTTTTGTAACCGGGATGCTTGCCGGTGACGCCGTACTGCGCTCTCATGCTGCAGAGCCTGTCGATATTTTCGCGCGAAATTTCAACCGCGCCGCCGAGCAGATGTGCATTTAAGCTTATTTTCGCCCACAGTTCCAGCGTTTCCATTCGGTAGAAAGCGGTAATTAAATCCGCGCCTACAGTCAGCGCGCCGTGATTCTGCAAAAGTAAAACATCATGCTCCTGCAAGTACGGCGTAATCGCGTCCGGGACTTCATAAGTAGACGGTGTGCCGTAAGGTGTAACAGGAACAGAACCGATTGCAATCACTGCTTCAATCATTGTATAACCGTCAAGAGCTTTATTCGCGACAGCGTAGCCCGTGGTTGTCGGCGGGTGCGCATGAAGCACTGCGCCTACATCTTCGCGCTCCTCGTAACAGCGCAGGTGCATTTTAATTTCCGATGACGGCTTTAAGTTTTCCCCGCCGGGCGCACTTTCAACAACCTCGCCTTTTGCATTGATTTTCACGATTTTATCGGGGGTAATAAAACTCTTGCTGATTCCGGTCGGTGTCGCTAAAAAAAGCCCGTCCCCGAGCTTTACAGAAATATTCCCGTCGTTGGCGGCGACCCAGCCGAGCTGCCATATTTTACCGCAGATATCGCAAATTTGATTTTTGATGTCAATTTCATTCATGTTTATATTTCCATTAAGTCCTTTCTTCACCGGCGAGGAATGAAACTATAATCGTTTAAATTGAAAACTGTTCCACAGTTTCAATTTAAACGGGTTTCCGCTGCGTGAGCGCAGCGGGCGCTGTCGCAACAGCGCAACCCCCTTTAACTTAAAAAGCGAAACGCTTTTTAAGTTAAAGGACTATAATATTTTCCCCGCTTGTGTTGTATTTTGTTTCAAACATATTCCTTTATCTTAGAAAATAAAAATTGCTGCTAAAAAAATTAATCCGAATATTATAAGCCCTTTTTGGCAGAAGCCGTATTTCTTGAATTTCACCGACGAAATCATAAGTCCTCCGAGCGCAAAGAAAACAACCGCGGGAACCCACGCAGGAAGCGGGATTTGCTCTGCATTCAACCGCCAGTATAACCATATTGTTACAATCCCGAACAGCATAGCGCCCGGAACCGGCATTCCTGTGAAGTGCGGTTGTTTTTCCGCCGATGTCACATTGATGAAATAAGACAGCCGCCATAAGCCGCACACGGCATAAAATGAGGAAGCGGCTACGATTAAAATTGAAACTTCCACAAACGTATAAAACATTAAAACAGGGACAACGCAGCAAACGAAAAAGTCTGTGAGCAAGTCCATGTACTCTCCGAAGCGCGTCTGTTGTTTTAATTTTTTTGCCAGAAAGCCGTCAATTACGTCCATAAACGTAGCTAAAAGCAAACAAAAAATCGTACTTATCATGTTCGCCTGAAGCATGAAAAAGCAAGCGACTATACCTGAAACAAGCCCCGTAGTTGTCGCTAAATTCGGGATATTTATATATTCGAGAGGCGGGAATAACTTCTTCATATTTTCAATAAATCCTTCTTTCACAAACTCATGCCTATCGGTTCCCCCGCACTTATTTTCGATTCAAAACCTTTTGCTGTCTGCGCGAGAATTTTATTACAGGGATTAAATTTATTCTTCTTAAAAAACATCAGTACCAATGAACCGCCCGGCAAAAAATAACTCGCCTGCTGTCCACGATTTACCGTTTCGCCCGCTTCGAAGCAATGCACGATACTGCCAACGAAAGTCGCGCCGACTTCCACTAAAATAACATCGCCGAAATTCTCTGTTGAAACCTTAAACACCGCTCGTTTATTGCGGCAGTATAACCGCGCAATACGCCCGACAGCTAGCGGATTCACGGAATACAAATGCCCTTTTATAAACTTCGGAGCGGAAACAACGCCATCGTCAAAGAAGTGCATACGGTGATAATTTGTAGGTGTCAGTCGAAGCCGAACCATAGTCCCGCCGCCGTATTCTTCCGCTAATTTTTCATCGCCGAACAGCTCCGGCAAAGAGAACGCAGAATCCTTCGCAGCAATTAAATTTTCAGGCTCTATATCCGTATTAATTGAAACCAATCCCTCGCACGGCGAACCTAAAGTTTTCTGACAGTTCGGAAAGCGGAGATTGTTTTTTTCGCGCGCGAAAAAGTCTGCGAAATTCTTATAATTACTCTCACAGCCCGTCATATCAACCTGATATTTTTCAATGAACTTCGGAATCGCCCGCGCCGACGATTTACTGCGGCAGTAGCGTCCGTAAAGGCGGCTCACGAGCTTTCTTTTCACTAAGAACAGCATCGGCGGGCCGCATACCGGATTCCCGTAAATTAGGCGCATACCCTTCTCTGCAGGTATGAATTCTTTTTCATACTGCCCGTTGTTATATACTATAACGTCTTCTTTTAACTTTTTTTTCTTTTTAAATTTTATGCGTTTTATTTCCATTTCTCAGCTCTGCACCTCCCATTTCGGGCAATTATATAAATCAACCTGACCCTGATTGCTCGGGTACCTCCCGCAATATAAATACCCGAAATAAATTGAGCCGTAACTTAAACACCGACCCTGCTTATCTAACATCGGGCAGCTGATTTGCGCACAGCAGGAATTTTCGCACTTGTCGCAGTTGTTTTCGTCACCCTGCCAGCTTGCCTTTATTTGCATCTTTTCGGAATTTTTTCCGTTATTTTCAAATTCCGGCGGGTCTGTAATCTTCGACGGATATAAGCTGCGGTATTTTCTGCTTGAGAGCGAACGCCACATGATTCTCCAAACGTGCCTCCAAGTGGAAAACGGCTTTAAACTTCCCCACTCGGCATTCGGCGCGAACGCGAACTTATACAGCGGCGCAAATATAAACATGGCAAGCCCGCCTGTTATGAAAAACAAAAAAAGCAGAAAATATAAATAAAGTCTGATTATAACGTGTTTGAATGTCATACTGTTTCAGTTTTGATACTATTTCTGAACAAACTTTGTTTGTTCAGAAACAGGGATTGCACTGTTGCGACAGCGCGCACCCCCGATTCCAATCTCTGATTGGAATCGGTATGACATATCAAAACTGAAACAGGGACGGCTCTGCCCGGTATCAAGTTCCGCTATGCCTCTAACCCTTCTAAAAAATATGTCGCTTCCATATCCGCAACCGACAGCGCGAATGCGAGCGGGTATTTTTCGAGCGCGCTGCCGATTGTATTTTTGTCCTCAATCCCCGAAAAACCCATGTGCCAACGGATTGCCATTGCTTCCTCGCGCGTCAGCCGCATGAATCCGCTAATCATATAAACCGATTTCTCGCCGTGCCCGTAAGGCAGGCTGTCCTCGAAACTATAGCAGGGTACCTTTTCCCACATGCCTGTGACCTCGTTCTTGACGTTTCTGGTGCTTTTTTTGTAGACATCTACTTTGCAAATATCGTGCAAAAGCGCGCAAATCGCAATGCTTTCTTCGCTGTAATCAAACTTGTAGACATCTTTCACACGTTCCCGCTCGAGATAATCCGAAAGGCAGTGAAAAACATTGATACTATGCGTAACCAAGCCGCCCTCAAAAGAACCGTGATAACGTGTGCTTGCGGGCGCAGTGAAAAAATCGCTGTTGCTTAAAAACTCCAGCATTTTTTCTGCGCCGGGACGTGTTATATTCGCGTTATAAATTTCGGTAAATTCGGTTTTCATTTTTGAAGTCCTTCTTAAAATTTATTCCGCAGCTGAACGGATGAACCTGTTCTCTACTTTCTTATTTTAAAATCGGAAAGTATAATATCTGTCAGCGGTTCCGAGAAATTCTTCTCAGTATCAATAATATTCGTGAGCCATCTTATCGTGAAAATTTGTGTAATATACAGAGAGCTTCCTTTTTCAACACGAATCGCGCCTGCTCTGTCACGGATTTCCCCGCCGAAAACATCAGAGCGCCCGTCCATGATGATTGCCCTCAGTTCATCTGCCAAATCTCGTGTGCCGTACTTCAGCCTGCTGTCCTCAAAACCAATCATTTCTACCATGCCGTGAAGAAGTCCCCGCTGGGTGTGGTTGCCGAAAACTGCGGTGTTTCCGTACATATAATTACGCACCTTGTCTATAAGATACGTGTTTAAGTTAAGATACATTCCCGTAATATAGTGTTCGGGAGCAATCTCGGGTAAATTATACGCAAAACCTATTACATTTACGCCGAGTTCCTCCAAAAGCCTGATTCCGTATTCATCGGACTGATAAACAAAGATAATATCGCAACCCTGATTTATAAGGTCTAAAATCGCCGCCCGTGTGTCGTCATAGTGCGAGGATAATGCCCAGTTGAGTGAAACATTTACCTGCGCGGAAAGTTCTCTCACTCCCAGCGCAAAAGCGTTCGCTATTCCGTAAGCGTTGTACATATTAATATCAGCGACTATACCGACTCTGTTACTGTAGGTGTTGAATGCCGCCGTAAAGCCGCAAACATTCGCCGCCTGGAAAAGCAGCGGCTGCACTGAGGCGAGGTTTGGTGCCTGGTCAGCGCCTCCGAAGCTGATAAAATACGTGTCCGTATGCTTGCGCGCCGCTAAAACAACAGCAGAATTAAACGCATTTGATGACGCTACAATTATATTTGCGCCGGCTTCAACCATTTTGTCTACAGCTTCCTCAAATTGCAAAACACGCACACTTTCCATATAAAATGTTTCTGCGCCGAGCGTTCGCTCAAGTTGATTACGGGCAAGCTCAAAAATCGCAATTAACGGGTCGCTGCCCGCCTGCCCGCCGTATATGAAACCGACCGTCGTATCTAACGGAAAAGGGTCAACTTCCTCGTCCCGCGTGAATATACCTTCAAGGTCTATGCCCGTGCCGCCACCGCACGCCGCTAATATTCCGAGCATCATAATTACGCACAAGAGCGCAATCAGAATCTTTTTCATTTTTTCTCTACCTCCGTAATTTTTATTTTATCCACTCCGAAGCCTTTTAATAATTCTACGGCTTCAGCACTTATAATCTCCCCCGGCATAACTACAGGAATACCCGGCGGGCAAGGCGCAATGATTTCTGCGCAGACTTTTCCTGCCGCTTCCTCAAGGTGCAGCACAGCGCAATTATGTGCAAATACCGCCTCCCGGATACTTATATTTTTTTCAAGTTTTAAAACCGGATAAACTATAGGTTTGAGCGGTTTTTTCTGTTTTATTTTCATGAAAGCGGCGAAGACTTCATCAGTTTCCGCTTTTGCCGTAATCGTAGAGAACAGCAAAACTGTGCAGTTCTCGTCTGCAAATTCGCACTCGATGTTATTATTCCGCAGTTCTGCAGCAAAATCAAAGCCGGAATAGCCGCATTCACGCGAATCAGCGGTGATTCTGAGCGGGTCGCTTTCCCGAAGCGGGAAGCCCGCCCGCGCAAGATTATTTTTTAAATCCGCAATAAGTTCAAAAGCTTTTATATTGCCTTCTGCAATGTGTTTATTGCATAAATCAAGACTTTCGAGGATTAAATACGACGGACTCGAAGTCCCGAACAGCGCGGCAGCGGCTTTTGCATCCGGCACGAATCTCTTGTCATTTATGTGCAGATACGCCGCCCCGGTAAGAGCTGGCAGAGTTTTATGCGCGCTGTCGGCGGTCATCGCTGCGCCCTGCGTAATCGGATGAGTTCCCAAAAACGTCAGATACGCACCATGCGCGTTATCGACAAGCAAAGGGATTTCATCGCAGATTTCCGCGATTTTCCTTACGTCATATTTTTTGCCGTAATAGTCTGTGCTGTTTATAAAAACTGCCGCCGTATCGGGTTTAATTGCATTTATAACCTCATCTTCACCGTAAATCCAATCTACATCAAAATCCAACAGCGCGCAAGCCGACACAAAGCTTCTGTGTACGCTACGGTTTGCAGCAAGCACCGTGCCGCCTGAAACGGTTTTAATTAAGGTCAGCATCGCTTGGATTGCGAGTGTACTCCCCGAGCAGGAATAAAGCGTTTTCTCTGCGCCAAAAAGCCTTGCCGCCGTGCGTTCGCTCTCTGCGATGATTCCGTCAGACTCATAAAGGCTGTCTGCGCCGGCGATTTCTGTTATGTCGTGTGGAAACTCAAGCCCTTTATTACCGGGCATATGACAGCGCACACGTGCCTTTTTATTATAATTTACAAGAAAATCATGAATCGGAGTTTTTATCATATCTGATTTAACCGCCGCCGCTCGGAGACTTCGCTGTAAACGGCAGATACGTTAAATGCCCTTCATCGTCCTTGCCAATCATAACCTTGGTTAAATGCCGGTCTACGATTAACAACTCGGAACCTATACGCACGGTAACTCCGGGCCACAGATTCTTATGTATGACGATATATTGGTCGCCCGCGGAATCTAATTCTTTCTCTATTTCATTAATTCTCGCGTTAAGCATTTTTACTTCGCGCTGGAAGGTGAACCTTGAGCGGATTGCCGTTGTGAGCATAGCTTCGCGGTCGGCGGGGAGCTGACCGGTGTTCTTTTTCTGCTCTTGAAGCACTTCCGCTACCTGCAGCAGCTTTTTTGTGCGCTCCTCAAGGTCTTTGATTTTATTCGACAGCTCAAGTTTTTCTTCTGTCAGCACAGCGCTGTTACCGAGCGTAACTTGCGTCTTGGTATAGCTTTCAGAGCCGATATTGTTCGCAACAAAGCCGCCGAGCGCGGTGTGCTTGCCGCCGAAAACGACGCCTCTGCTTTGCGTCAGGTTGACGACTCCGCCGCAGAAAACCTCGCCGCCTATAACAGACTGGCTGCTGAAGTTTCCGTGACATTCAATCTTCGAGCTCTCACAAAAACCGAGTTTTACGTCGCCTTTAGCGATTATATCCGAGTTCACGCTGCCGAGATTTACAACCACGGTTCCGTCGGCAATAACCGTTGCGCCCGTTACGGTGCCGTTTATTGTAATGTTCTTTTTTGATTTAACCGTGAAATTCTCCGCGACATTGCCTTTTACGAGAACATCGCCGATGAAATCTATGTTGCCGGTTGAAACGTCAATATCCTCTTTAATCACCAGCGTTTCCTCAATGGCAAAGCAGCCCTTCTGCCAAACAAGATTCCCGCTCACCGCTGCTTTAATCTCGGTTTCCTGGGGATTAACAGCGGTTCCCGGTCCTACAACGTACTTTATTTCCTTGCCCACAACCGGAGGAATCTCCTGTCCGAAGACGTTAATACCGGGTACCCCCTCGTCGGGGTGATAAATAACGGCTATGAGTTCGCCCTCGACAATATTACGCACAAGACCCAAGTCCTTGTAATCGACCTCTCCGAGTTTTCCTTTTTTCGGGACAAGCTCATTCGTGGTTTCAAAAAGGTAATCAATGCGCCCGTCGCGTCCGTTTACCGGCTTTTTGCCTTTCGAGATTAAAATTTTCTTCCCGTAGCGTTTTTCATCGATAAGCACCTTCGCTTCATCAAAATTAACCTCATGCGACACTCCGCAGCCCTCAACTTCTTCCTTTATGCCTTTGAAAGTGACCGGGTCGCCGCCGTCGCGCTCCTCGGTAATGTTGAGGTATGCCTCCATCTTGCTTTCGTTAAAACTAATCACGACCGCTCCGTTTATGGGTATGCGCTCTTCGCCTTCCTTTTTCGCGTTCGCGTTTATACTGTCTTCATTCATGGCTATCCTCCTTCCCTGCATTTTTTCATTTGATTTTTAAGTTCTAAAAAGCCTATTTTATTAATAATAACATATTTCGGCGTAAAATTCTATAGTTTTTTCTTCTTTTTTTTGTAAATAGTGAAAATATTTTCGGACCTTATTTGTCACTTTTCACGAATTTTCAATATAATACCCTCAAAAAACGTCTAAAATAGAGAAAACTATTGACTTTGCCAAATTTTTATACTATAATGAGTGAAAGCGGGTGATTTATTTGCTGATTTACATAATCCTTCCGGTCGCCGCAATAGTTTTCGGAATTTTTCTCTGCAGAGAAAAATTGAAGAGCGCGGGTAAGGTTATTTATTGCGCTCTCGCAGGTGCCGGGTTATTCGCCGTCGCCGCAATGCGGTTTGAGGTTGGATATGATTATATTCTTTACGCCAGTTGGTTTAACCGTCTGCGTTTAATGTCTGAAGACGAGATTATGCTTTGGTCACGCGAGAAAGGTTTTGCACTTCCTGCCAAAATTATGGCAGATGTATTTTCAGACTTTCAGGTCATGTTCGCACTCATTGCCTTTGTGATTACGCTCGGTGTGATGCTGCTGGTCTACAGGCGCTCCGCTGCCCCTTGGGTCAGTGTCACCGCATTCTTGGTTTTCGGGCTGTTTTTCAATTCGCTGAACTTCATGCGGCAGTTCATCGCCGCGGTTTTCATAGCTTTCGCATTGTTTTATGTCGCTAAGAACCGGTTTTTCCGGTTTGCGGGGTTTGTCCTCTTAGCGTCGGCTTTCCATTTTTCAGCACTTCTGCTGCTGCCGTTTTACTTCATCTTTAAAATCAAAATGAATTACATCTCGCTTACCGTAATGCTCACGGGTTCGGCAGTTGTTTATATGTTCGTAACACCGCTCATGGATATAGCAATAAACTATGTTTACACTGCTTATGACCCTGTAACCAATGTTGAGGCTGCTTCCGGGCTTGCGCCCGTTTATACGGTTGCGTTCGCTGTATTCTTTGTTTTGGCGTTTCTGCTGCGGAAGATGCTCACCGCCCGCAATCCCCACGCAAATGTCTTGATTATGGCGATGTATTTTACAGTTTTTTTCAGCCTGCTCGGAACTGCACACGGTATACTTTCGCGGCTTGCCCTGCTTTTTGCAGTTGCGCCGGTTTTGATTTTAAGTGCAGATATTTACATGGTTCTGCGTGGTCTCATCTGCCTTACTTTCAAGGATTCGGAAAGTACAAAAAGGACAAAAGCGCGGATTTGTGCAGCTTTCATCGTAAGTTTGCTTTTCCTCGTCCCCGGCGGATTTTACTACAATTTTCTGCTTACGGACGGTGAAGAAGGATACAACGGCGTAGTGCCTTACCGTTCAATTCACGAGCGGGAACGGGAGGTGCTGTAATGGAAGCTTTACGTTCAAGGATTCTTATTCGGGTTTTCCGTTCGCGCTTCATTGAGGATTTTGCATTTCTGCTCGCGGTTACGCTTGCATCGGCGTTCTATGTTTACGAGAAAAATCTGCCTTTCGGCAGAGAAATCTCGTTCGTACTTACAATTTCGGTGCTGACTGCGTGGATTTGGCTTTCCTTTACTTCGGGTTTCATGCGGCGGCGTGTGTTTTTGATTTTTACGCTTGTTTACTGGCTTTTACCCCAGTTTGTGATTATAAGGTTTCAGGACATTACAATCCGTGACTACACCACTGTTCTGCACATTTCGTCCCGTGTTTCCGGGCTTTTAGTGAGAGCGCCTTTAAACAGTATTTCCGACCTTTTGAACGTCAGCTCTTTCATAACGGGTATGTTTCTGCTTTTAATGTGTGCTGTTGCTTTTCTCTCCGGTTACATTTATCGGGACAAATGCGGCTCCCGGCACTGGTACCGTGTCTTTCGGGAACGGTATGACAGACAATTCCGCTAACCTCGCTCATGATAGATTTTAGGCATCTTTTCCGCCGCTTTAGCAGCTACGGAAATGCGTTGAGTTTTCTGTTAGGACGGGTTCTAAATACATAAAGATAAGCAATCATCTTATTAACGAAAGGAATCGTAAAAATGAAAAAAATCTGTGCTTTGCTGCTCGCAGTCATGTTCTGCGTTGTCAGCGCGGTTTCCGCGCTCGCGATTAACTACGTGGAAAATCCGAATTATGATTACGGCCCGGAGGCTAACACTCCGCTCCCTCCTACCGTAATCGACAATTCCATCATCTCCGGAATACCCATTAACATTAATAATGCGGCAGTTCTGACGAGTTCGCACCTGCAAGCAATGATTGCTGCGGGGGCGCCGATAAGCTTTGAGAACACGCATATGGGGTTCTCGCTTACTGTTTCTAATGTAACCCGCGTAGTCCCTATTTCCCTCGCTATACATATTAATCCCGACGCCGATGCCCACAAGGATATTCCTGCAGGTTCGTTCCTTATCACTCCGGCGGCAAAAGGACAGTTCGGTATGCTTTTCGAGCTGACAGTCACTAACACGGATAAACTTGAGTCGCTTTCGGGTTTTGATGTTTTGAGGCTTTATACCGTGAACGATAACGGCATAAAAACATACCTCAAAGACGTCAGTTTAAACGCAGACGGTACACTGACTTTGTTCATCGACAGCGCATCGCAGTATTTAATTGAAGGAACTACACTTCCTCAGGGACCGCAAGGACCGCAGGGACCCGAGGGACCGCAGGGACCCGAGGGACCGCAGGGACCCGAAGGACCGCAGGGACCCGAAGGACCGCAGGGACCTGAAGGACCGCAGGGACCCGAAGGACCGCAGGGACCTGAAGGACCGCAGGGACCTGAAGGACCGCAAGGACCTGAAGGACCGCAAGGACCCGAAGGACCGCAAGGACCCGAAGGACCGCAGGGACCCGAAGGACCGCAAGGACCCGAAGGACCACAAGGACCTGCCGGCTCGTGGTGGGGGGGCGACAGCTCCGGTCGCGGCAGTACTGTTCCTGTAGTTGTTATACCCGCAGCAGAAATCCTTGATGGCACAGAAGGAACTGACGCCAGTGAGGGGACATCAGGAAAAGACGGCGTTGACGGGCAAGACGGACAAGATGGCAGCGACGGACAGGATGGCAGCGATGGAAAACCCGGCGGAGAAAGTATTAACATCGGTGGAGGCTCAAGCGGCGGCGGCACGGATTCCGGCGGCAGCAGCGGCACAGGTTCCGGCAGCAGCGGCAGTAATAACAATAACTGGTGGAATTTTAACGATGACCGCAATCCGAGAACAAACGCGGCGGCAGGTATAACAGGGCTGCTGGTTATCGCAGGTGCAGCAGGTGTGATGGTGCTTTTCAAGAAGCGCAGATTTGAAGATGATGAAGATTTTATAGATTAGATGATTCCACCAACTCATGAGCTGCTTATCTTAACTGATGGGCAATTCCTAAGTCAATATTTCAGTCAGAAAGTTATTTTAAATCCACATACCCTGTCACCGACAACCCACAACCTCGTTCCCGCGCTTTCAGCACAGGACTGCTTCGTTCCAACCCGCAGTAGCACACCCACTCGAGCCACCGACTGAAACCGAACATCTTCGCAAATGTCCCCCAAGCTGGTAGTCCGTCGGTTCGCCGATTGTTGAAATCACAGGCTCCCCTCGGTTGAATCCTCTCGTATTCCGAGATGAATAACTGTTTATATTCCTCTCTGTCGGGAGTCGGCTGTGGGTAATGCTCTGCCAGAAACTCCCCCAAAGTCATGCCGAACCTCAACTTAATCACGGGATGCGGCGGCATACCCTTCGGGAGGAAATCCGTAGCAGTAGGGTTCCTGCCATTGTCGAGGACAAACTGGTCGATTGTATCGAAAATTTTTGTTCTGCTCCAGCCCGTAAGCGGCAGCTCATCTGCGATTTCGTTAATCTTAGCGATTACCTCCGAGTCTGTTAGAACCTCTAAAGCCTTATGTAGAGCCTGTTTTCGTGTCATCGTCGATTCTCCTTTCGATTATTTCGACAATAAACAATCGTCCCGATGATACTCGGCGAAGTTAAACGCTATCTGCGCGACAATAATCAAGTCCGTGTTTCACGCTCTCTGCGCGACCTTGCATACCGCGCCATGCAGGCAAAAGAAAAGCTCACAAGCGAAAAATCCCGCGAACCCAATGTTGAAGAAATCGCTAAAGAAATCGGTTCGCGGCGCGAGGATGTAGTTTTAGCTTTGGAGGCAATCAGTGAACCATTATCACTGTATGAGCCTGTTTTCTCCGAAGCCGGTGATACAATCTACGTCATGGACCAAATCGGTGATAACAACGATGATAATAACTGGCTTGATGAAATCGCACTCAAAGAAGCGATTACGCACCTCGGGCAGCGCGAGAAGAAAATTTTAAACCTACGGTTTTTTCAAGGGAAAACGCAAGTGGAGGTCGCGGAGCAAATAGGGATTAGCCAAGCCCAAGTTTCTCGCCTTGAAAAAGGCGCACTTAATAAAATCAAACGAAAAATATAGTCGTTTAAAACGACTATGGTTGCGGTGAAACCGCAACTCGCCGCG